>JAFXRA010000079.1 GCA_017526725.1 Candidatus Rifleibacteriota bacterium | reverse complement strand
TTAGTAAAAATACGATTGCAAAACATAAGAATGAGTGAATTTTGTTAACTTTAGGCCGTTATACTATCACAAAATACTAAATAATGCAATCATGAACGCTGCTTAAAAAAGTTACAACTTACACCGGAAGAAGATTTGACTACTATAGATGGCATTTGAGGGCCTTTGAAGCCATATGCCTTACAGCCATAAGGACAATTTTTTTCCCAAGTGACAAAAAAATGAACACATTTTCGGCAGTCTAAGGTGTTCGATTTGTTAGAATTGTTGTCTTTTGAAGCAGGCGGAAGTCTTTTACCTAAATCAGATGACTGAACTAGTAAATTCCGTGCTAATTGCTTTTTTGATAATTCGTCCATGATGTAGTAAAATTGATAATAAATTCGGTTAATTTAATAAATACTATATTATCAAGTGACAAATCAATGGCTCCGGAAAAAATTGAAAAAATATTTTGGCTTTGCATTATCTTATGGCTAATTTTAAGAACTGTTCTTTTAGGCTGTCAGTATTTTGGCAATACTGATCCTATGTTTAGACAGGAAGTTTTAAAATATTTTACAGAGGATGATATTGCTTCTGGTAAAGAATATGCTCTGAATGGCTTTTGGTTTAAAGCAATTTATGGAGCAGTTTATGTAATTACATTGGTTTTGATGCTAAGATTCGGCTTTTTTTTATGGCTTTGGCAAAAATTAGGTATAATAGTTGGTAGCAAAGAGTATGTTAGAGAAATCTGCTATCCGTTCTGTTTTTTGATTGTTCTTCAGATTCTTTCTTTCCCTTCGTCTGTATATTTCGGCTATTTAAGGGAAAGCGCTGCAGGTTTTTCTAATGTTGATTTGTCTGGGTGGCTTTGGCTCTATTTTAAGTCTGCTGCTTTGAATATCCTTCTGCAAGGTTCTTTCTTGGTTGTTGTAATTGAGATTATTCGTTATTTTCCTAATAAGTGGCCTTTCGTTTTACCGATTATCTCAGCTCTGATAGTTGCTGGGTCTATCCTTTTGATGCCGGTGCTGATTACTCCATTATTCTATAACGAATCTACTTTAGAAAAGGGTGAATTGCGGGATAAAATATTTTCTATTCTTGAAAAAGCCAATATGGACGTAAAAGAAATATATGTCGTTGATGAAAGTCGTTATTCAAAACATACTAATGCTTTTTTCTCCGGATTTGGCAGTTATAAAAGAATTGTCCTTTATGATAATCTTATTAAAAGCCATACTCCAGATGAAGCTGTTTTGATATTTGCTCATGAAGCTGGACATTGGAAACATAATCATATGACATGGGGGTTGCTGTGCGGTTTGATAGGGGCATTTGCAGTTTGTTTTCTAGTATATTGGTCTTTTGATTATTTAGCAGCTGTAAAATGGTTTGGTTTATCAAGAATAGATAGCACGGCGGTTGTTCCATTTTTTATGATTTCATATATGGTTTTGCAGCTATTCTTTGCACCAATAGAGAGCCAGATTAGTCAATATATGGAAACTCAGGCTGATAAAACTTCTATAGAACTGACAGGTTTGAAGGAAGTATTCCAAAAAGCAGAAGTAAGACTTGCAAAAGACAATAAATCTGATTTACTGCCGCATCCGTTCAGGGTATTCTGGTTGTATTCACATCCAATAGCTATAGACAGAATTCATTTAGCCAAATAGAAACCTATTTTATATCTTCTCTTGACCTATAGTTACAAATTAGGTATTATCATTACCACATCAAAAAGAGGTAAATAAATGATTTTAACAGATTTCTTAAAGAGAGTTTCGTTGTTTTCTGAATTGACTGATGATGAATTGAAAAACTTAGAACAAAAGGCTGAAGTTCTTTGTTTCCCTAGAGATGCATTTATTTGTAAAGAAGGTCAGCAAGCAGATACAATGTTTATTATAAAATCTGGCATTGTTCAGATTTTCTGTGATGATGGCGCTGGCGGAAAGAAAATTCTTACTCACTTAAAGTTAGGCGAATACTTTGGTGAAATGGCACTTTTAACAGCTGGTCCAAGAACAGCTTCAGTTGTTGCTTTGGCAGAAACAGAAGTTATCAGACTGAAAAAAGCAGATTTTGATGAATTATTAAAAACTCATAATGGCGTTTGTATAAGTATCATTAAAACCTTATGCAACCGCTTGTCTAAGACAAATATTGGCGGCGCTCAGATAAAGAGCCACAATGTTTTTGCTGTTATGGGACCAGATACTTCATCCGGAAAGAGCCTTTTTGCAAGAAATCTTGCTTTGGCTATGTCTCATGCTCTTAAAGAAGATGTTTTGCTTTATGACCCTAATCTGAGAGACGACAGAGTTGCTAGAATGCTTTCTGTAAAAGAACGTTCAAAGATTATAGATGAACTGGTTGCTCGTGAAAGAATAGCAGATATCAGCAAGTATGTTGTTAAGTCTCCATGTGGTTTATTGACAATATTACCTCAGGAAAACGGTATAACAGACTGCCGCTTAAAGGAATTCCATACTTATGCTTTAATGTCTACTGTAATGGAAAATTATAAATACATTGTTGTAGACTCCAGTTCAATGTTTACCAAAGTTACCAAAGAAATTGTTCAGAACTGCAATAAGATTATTTATTTGATTTCTAGTAAAAATGTTTCTGTTGCAGGTTTGATGGATTATTTCGATAAGACAAGAAGAGAATGGAATGTTGCTCCTGAAAAAGTTGTATACGGTATTAACCACAACACAAATGTGACAACAGAAGAAGGGGTAATAACTGATAAAGATAGAGCCAGAACTTCTTTTGAAATTCCTTTTGTCCCTGAATTCAAAGGTGTAAGAGATCCTCATCCAGATGGTTCACTTACTTTTCAATCTAATCCGGAACATGTTCTTAGTAAAGTTTGTTCAAAAGTAGCTAACGATGTTTTATATGACCAGAAAATCGGTCTTGCTATTCCAACATTTGCCGGCGATGTTGCTAAGAGTAATTATGTGGAACGTTGGATAGAAAGCGGCTTACAGGAATTTGCTGTAGACATTAAAGAAGTAACATTAAGTGATACTGTTTTAAGAAACGAAAAGCCGTTTAAGATTATATTCGGACGCACTTCAAAATGGCAGCTTAACGAACAGGTAGTAAAGGTCGTAGACTTTGCTAACAGATTCAAGAAAGAATTTGATGTTAAGAATGTCTATCTGGCTTTGAATGGCGAAGAAAGCACCATTTAAGATTTAAGGCTTAGGATATAAGAAAAACCGCTTGAGAAAAACTCAAGCGGTTTTTCTTATTGGTAAAAAGGAGGACTTGCGGTTACTTAAAATTATGTTATACTTTAATTAAGGACTTGAAAGTGCTGGAAACACTTACAAGTCGATAAAAACTAGTTAATCGGCGTTGCTGCTACTAACAGCATTGCCAACACTAACAGTATTAACAAAATCTTGTTCACGCTATACCCCCTTTCTACCGACGAGGACTGTATAGCAGACGAAAGGTTTGTAGGCTTGCTATACGTGAGCTTTTACAAACCTTTTCTTTTTTAGCTTTTTTGAGGTAAAAGGGAGGGAAGGGAGGCTTTACAATTACTAAGAATAGCATTATACTTTAGTTAGAAACATTCAAGTGCTGGAAACACTTGAATGCCTATAAGCCACTTAGTTAAGTGGTGCAGCCGAAGCTAACACCATAACGGTGGCAACTAAGAGTATCTCTACTACTCTTTTCATCGCTATATACCTCCCTTCGTCGGTATGTATAGCGCTTTGGGACCGCTGTAAATCTAGCTATACGTTTAGGTTTACAGCGGTTTTTCCATTATTGGATTTTCAAAGAGCTTTGTTTTATTTTGTTTAATTTGAGTCTAAACTTCTGTATTGTAGAGCCTCAGCGAGATGATGGCTTAATACCTCATTGCTTCCTTCCATATCAGCTATAGTTCTTGATATTCTTATTATCTTGTCATAGGCTCTCGCTGATAGTTTTAGAGTTTTAGCAGCTTCAACAAGAAGTTTTTTGGCATCTGGGTTGACTAAGCAATTATCTATAAGATTGTTTGAAGGAAGATGAGAATTTAATGAGCCTTTATTTGATACACGATTTTTTTGTCTATCGCGGGCTGACAGAACTCTTTCTTTGACTTTTTCAGAACACTCTCCCTGAGGTTTATCTGCTAATTCATAAGGTGCCAGCGGAGGCACATAAACATGAAGATCAATTCTATCCAATAAAGGTCCAGAGATTTTTGTTCTGTACTTATGTATTTGGCTAGGTGTGCATGTGCATTCCTTTTCCGGGTCGTTGGCATAACCGCAAGGGCAGGGGTTCATAGCCGCTGCCAGCAGAAAGTTGGCTGGGAATCTGCATGTTTGATTTGCTCTTGATATTGAGACATAGCCTGTT
>JAFXRA010000078.1 GCA_017526725.1 Candidatus Rifleibacteriota bacterium | reverse complement strand
TTCTTGTATTCGTCTTTATAGCCTTGTTTTTTAGAGATTGTAATTGTTATATGTAATGGGAATTTGACACCTTTTTCTGGAACCCATTTTATTATGGTGCCATCTTTGTCTATTATTGGTTTTGCTATTTTGTTCGCTTTTGCAAAATCAGAATAAGAACCTTCCAAAGAAATATTTCTTCTTGGGTTTGCGGGCATTACAAGCATCATTGAACCGGCAACGGCTCCTTTGAAATTGGCAACTATTGGTAATTCAACGTTTTTGCCCGCGATAGCAACATTGACCATATCAGCCAGTTCAAAACCTGCTTTTTGCATGTCTGCAACAGTTATATTCTTTATGACTATACCGCCAAAATTACTGATATCATTTAAAGCGGCTATTCCAGAAATAAAACCTGACTTAGCTTCAGGTTTTCCGCCGGCAGTATAACCAAAGGTTGTAAAAGGTATTAAAAATAGAACAAGTAATAATATGGCTATTTTTTTCATACTTATATACTCCTTATATAGCTCTTATTTATATATAACATGCTTTGGCTATAATGTAGAACAATTTTTATGTTTATTGTGATATAATTATGTAATCGAAAGGTATTTTATGGAAGATAAAGAAAAACCAAAAAACAAAGTTTTTTCTATTATATTTATTATTCTTGCTTTAATTCTTATTTTTGTAGGAATAAACAAAAAAGAGTATGAAATTTATTTTAGAAAAGCTGTAAATATTTGCACTCAATGCATAGGAATCGGATAATTAGGAATTAAAATTCCCCTGTCAGCCAAGCTGACTTCTCCCTTTAAGAAAGGGGGTCAGGGCAAGGAGTTGGGGAATATAACTATAAAATGGATAATAAAGCTGAAAATGGATTAAAAATAAGAAGATGGGTTCAGATTGGCTCAACCTTTGCTGGAAACGGTTATTTAAAAGGCTTTAAAACCGGCGATATTTATCAAGGTCCAATCAAAAATACCTGTGTTCCTTTTTTAAACTGTTATAGTTGTCCTGGAGCCCTTTATTCCTGCCCTATTGGGGCTATTCAGAGCGTTATTTCAGAAGCTGGGGGAAAATTTGATTTAAATGCTACTCCCTATCTTGTAATAGGATTTATAATGCTGATTGGCAGTCTTGTCGGCAGAGCTGTTTGCGGTTGGACTTGTCCTTTTGGTTTTCTCCAGGATCTTATAAATAAAATTCCTTCGAAGAAATTTAAAGGTTTTAATTGGTTAAGATATATAAAATACGTGATTTTGATTGTTTTTGTTTTTGTTTTGCCTGTTTTCTGGCTTGACGAATATGGTTATAGTGCAGGTCCATCTTTCTGTAAATATATTTGTCCTGCAGGAACTTTGGAAGGCGGAATATTTCTGACGTTACTTAAGCCAGAATTGCGTTCTATGCTAGGTAGTCTTTTTGCATGGAAAGCGAGTATTCTTGTTTTACTGTTGGTTTTGTCTGTCTTCTTTAAACGTCCGTTTTGTCGCTGGCTTTGTCCTTTGGGGGCTTTTTATGCGCCATTTAACAAAATCAGCATAAAGCAAATAGGCATTAACAAGGAAGCCTGCGTTAAATGCGGCAAATGTTCTAAAATTTGTCCGATGGATTTAAATGTTCCTGAAGAAATCAACTGCGGCGATTGTATTCGCTGCTTTGACTGCAAAAGTGAATGTCCTGTTAAGGCTATTGATTAATTCGGGGTAACTGATATATCGTCGAACCAAAGGCTTCCATTGGGTCCCGGACCAACCTGAAGCAAAACTCTGATAAAAGCGGTAGTTGATGTAAATAGTTTTGGTGAAGCTTCTGAGTTGGTTAATTTTGCTTCTACTTTATTCCATTCTGCAGGAAATGCCATCATTGATTTTGCCCAGACCCTATTACGCAAACGTTTGTTGGCATCGTATATTTCAATTCCGATAGCTCCGACTTGTCTGCCTGTTTCAGATTTTACACAGACATTCAAGGTTAAGTTTGAATGCTGATGAACAGGAATGTAATTAGAGAGTATTCTGCCTTTTGAGAAAGAGCCGTTAGTAGAGCCTTCTAATGCTGTTTCACCAGATAAAAATACATTTTTAGAAAGTTTGAAAAGCCCTTCTGTAACTTCCCAATTTTCTAGTTTGTTATCTGATGAATAACCAACTTCAAAATCTCCGTCTAAAACATAGTTTGGTGGAGCAGCTGGTTGAGGAGGCTGATATGGCTGAGAAGGTTCTTCGTATTGAGTATTGGCTCTAGGAGCTGGTGCCGGTTCTTCAATTGCATATTCTCCATTTGATGAAGAGGGTTGTTGTTCATAAGTATCTGAAGGGTTCTGAACCGGAGGCTGATAATTCATTTTTGCCAGGTTTTTCTTAGCATTTTCAATACGGGCTGAATGAGAAGGATGAGAACTTAAGAATTTTTCTATACCTTTTGAATCCCCATATTTTTTTAGAAAACGTTCCCAGACCTGAACCTGACCATAGGGATTGAATCCTGCTGCGGCAAGGCGATACTGCCCAACATCGTCAGCTTCATCTTCCTGTTTTCTGGAAAACTTCATCAAGGCTAAAGCAGATAATACGGCTGTCCAGGCTTCTTTATTCTTTTTATTTTTTACAGCTTTTTCTAATAGAAGAGAAAGAGCTGTAGAGGTTCTAAAGTTCTTAAGAGAATGTCTTTTTTCTACATGAGCCAATTCATGAGCGATAACTGCGGCTAGTTCATCATCTGATTGAAGAAAATCAATTATGCCGCTGTAAACATAGACATTTCCTCCAGGAATAGCAAAAGCATTTATTGTATTATCATGCAGAACTGTGCATTTAAGCTTCATTCCATGAGTATTATACTGAGGGGCTAATTTATTGAAGATGTTCATAACTCTCTGAACTTTAGCTTGATCACCTTCTTTTTTAGAAGTAAGCTGCTGCCAGAAAGCAAGTTCTTTACCTAGAAGTTTTTCTGCTCTTACATCACCGGTCAGCCAAAGAAGCATGTTTACTTCTTCATAGTCCTGATAAACTTTAAATAATTGTTTTAAAAAGTTTTTACTTCCAGCAAAACAAATGTTTGAGGCTGTAAGAACTAATAAAAATAAAGCTAACAAGATTGATTTGTTTTTCATGAGCAAGCTCCTAAGGTAACCTATTCTCTAACTTAAGATTAATAAAAGTCTTTCTAAAAAGCAAGATTAATATGGAGTTGATTTATTAGTATTTATAAATATTTTTATATATTTGTAAACTAAAACGCACATTCTTCCGATAGGTTTTCTGTCCGTTTTATCTTGCGGAAAATGAATAGTATTAGCGGAGGACAGATATATGGGCGTAGTAATTCCATTATTCAAAACTAAGGAACCACAAACAGTTTTCACACTTGATGAAGAAGAAAAACTCAGAGTAAAAATAATTCAGAGTTCTTTGGAAGCTTTAAAGCGTGAAGAAAAGATGGTTGAAGCTGCTATTTCTGAAAAATGCAGAGAAGAAATCGACAGACTGAATCTTATTGATCAGAAAATGAGACAGCTTGAAGAAGAACTTGAAGAGCTTGTTGGAACTCCTCAAGGAAAGAATTCTACTACAGCCGACTGGTTATCATAATGCTTAGATATTCATTATTTTCAGATTTTTACTATCAGAAACGTCAGCAGGAAAATGCAGATGTATGCAGACCTGTAGTCAATGGTTCGTTAGCAGAAGAAGTCCGAGAAGAAAATATGAGTGTTATCTGCCGCGCTCCATCTAGAACATGGTGGGAACAAGGTTGGCAGATGCGTCGACGCTAATAAAAACAAACAAGTAATCCGCTATTATATAAAAATAAAACGGGGTTTAAGTAATAAACTTAAACCCCGTTTTGTTGCTTTATTACGATTTGTCAGCGAACCTGAATCAATTTTGAAATATCTTCAGGCCAAAGAACTAATGCTTGTTCTTCGCTGTTTCTTATTGAATCTTCTTTTGTATGGTCATATGGAGCCAGATTCAAAACAGAGTTATATCTGTTGAAGCTTTCTTCGCCAAGAACTTTCTTTAATACGGTGATAGGATTGCCGGTAAAGTAATTCTTTTTGGCTCTTGCTTTTAGAATTTTTGTTACGTCATCAAAAGAAAAACCTATAGAACGGAGCATATCTTTTGAAACAGTATTCAAATCCAGTCTGAATTCATAGAATTTATCGGTTTTTCCAAAAGCTTCAGCCATAAATTCTTTTATTTCGCTAGGTCTCTTATGGGCTGCAACAAGGTCTATTTTCCCAGAGAACCACATCTGCGGACCTACATTGGCGAAAATATTGTCTTTCTGCATAGCTTCAGCAAATAATTCTTCTGTATAAGCTTTATATGCTTTTTTGGCTTCAAGATAATCTGCTTTTTCTATTTTTTTCTGTTTATAAGCTTTTACAAAACTGTAGTAGTTTTTATAGCTTTCATAAGCATTTTCATGCATAGTTACATAGTGAGAATTTTCTAAGATTATGCGGTAAATGACTTTCTTATCTTCTGGGAAGAGTTTGACATAAGTCTTTATGAATTCCATGAAATTCATCGGAGTTTCAAGCATAGTCTTGATACATTTGTCGAATGGAGCAACTATTGCACGGCTTGTAAGAATGTCATAGAAAAATCCTGCTACAACGCCTTCTGTAGACATTAACTGAAGTCCGTTTTTTAGTTCGCCGGTTTTTTCACCTAAGCTTACCCAAACGTATCTGTCACGTCTAACGGGATCTTGGCGACTGTATAAGAATTCAGAGATATTATATTTGGTGCGGTCTTTTTCAGCCAGTTTTGGATTAGCTGGTCCGTAGACGGCTTCAAATGCTTCTGCCCAACCTTCAACATAGGCCAGACCTAAGTCTGTTATGTAAGGAGCATCGTGGCCATTTGTAGAGGTTCTTTGTATCTTCTGAAAAAGTTTGCCATACATATCGAACTGGATTGCATGAGCGTTTTCATGACAGATAACTAAATCAAGAGTGTCATTTTTGTATGCGTCTTCAATTGAGAAGATAACCTGATCGCCTGATTTGATGTCTAACAGACAAATTACAGAGGTTTCTACGCCTTCGCTTTTGCTGCCGCTGCGGTCAAGTTTTTCGGCTCCCATTGGAATCATGCAGGGGCCAGGAGATGGCATAAATCTTGGCAGTGGTGATTTTGAAAGAAGAACTAAGGGAGAACCAACAGACTGAGAAAGAAAATTGTTAATAGAATTTTTCTGTTCTTCAGAAAGCGCACTAGATTGGTTGATTGTGTCTTTTAAGTATTGAAAACGAATCTGACGAGCTGTTCTGCGAAGTCTTAAAGAATCCTGCATTTCTTTGCTTTCTTTAAGATAAGGAAGAATAGATTTCATATGCAGGCTTTTTTCTTCTGAAGGAGTGACCTGTATTGCATCTTCTGATAAACCGAAAGCAAGGAAACCTGTATCAGTGATTTTTACTGTTTTGGGGAGATTAAGCATTTTGCCTAAAAAACCGCTGATGATATGACCTTTGCCCATATTTACAGGTTTCATCATAACGATTGAATCTTCTACTGGGGTAGAATCTGTAGATATAGCTGTTACCGGTGGTCTGCTGAAAGCCGGTGAAGCAGCTAATGAACATATTGTAATTGCTGATAGTATTATATTTCTTATTTTCATCTTATCCCCCTAAAAGCTAGGTGTTCTTTTAATTGTACTTAAAATAAGGTACAGTGTCAATTATTCTGGAAAAGCTTTAAAGGTTTTATATATCGGCTTTAAGAATGCTATAAAAAGTTTTGAAAATATAGTAGACAGGGTAGCTTGCAAGGGCTTTGCAAAAGAGAAGTATTAATGAATATTTAAAAAGTCTTATTCCTCTTAATTTTTCACCTTTTATATAGTGAATCAAAGCCATAAAAATTCCTAAAAATTGTGAGAAAATCATTATTATCCAATTATAAGAAGATAAGGTTGGATCTTTAAGAGATACTAATTCTTCTGTATTGTCTTTTTGAGATTCATGGCAGTGAGTACAGACTTTGTTTTCTGGGAAAACAGGAGAACCACACCATCTGCATTTTATTATTTTAGACAAATCAGCCATTTAAAAAGTATCCTTTATATATTAATCTAAACATTAAAAGATGTTTGATATAAGTGTATTAACCAATTGAATATTATAGCCAGAGTACAAAATGCTGCAGGAATCCATATCAATTTTTTTATGAATGGAGTGTAACCCGATGAGCCAACTCTTAATAAATGCAGTCTCAAAGGAATTTGTAATAAAACAACAATAAAAAGAGGTATTCCTAGTTTATGGTATTTACAGGAACTTTCAATATCTCCATGAGCAAAACTAACAAAACTTCTTGTTAATCCACAACCAGCACAGGGCTGATTGTAGATTAATCTATGCAGACACAACACAGGGGTTTTAAATCCGAATATTGTTACTCTGTCATCTTGAGAAGGTTTTGTGGCAGGTGAAAGAATACAGGATAAAAATATAATAGAAGCTGCGATTAACAGCTGAATCCATTGATCTTTTTTAAAGTCTTTTTCTTTCAAAGCAAACTAAATTAACCTGCGGCAATAATATTCATAACAACTCTTAATATAAAGCTGGCAATCATCCAGCCTACAGAGTATTTTATCATTCTAGTGCCTTTTGCTGGTCTGCCGCTTGCACAATATACAGCTCCAACTATAAGAGCTATAAGCGGGCAGCAGAATATGGCAAGACCTTCTATGATATTGAATGATAAATCTCCTTCTTCTACTTGAGAAGCTTGATTTCTATCTTCATCTCTCTGGTATTCTCCGCAATGTTTACATTTTCTTGCTCCGCGCATAATGGGTTCTTTGCAGAATCTACATGGAACCATGTTGGCAGGAGCTCCTCCCATGCCTCCCATAGGTGAGTTCATCGGTCTATTGCTTGGAAGGTTATTGGGTCTGGCACCAGGAGTTCTCGAAAAAGAGTTTTGAGAAGGACTAACAGATGACTGTTGAAATGAATTCATTCCTGAATCATTCATAGACATGCCGTTGTTGGAAAAACCGCCTCTATTGTAATTAGATTGTGAAGAGAGAGAATTACAAGAAAGT
>JAFXRA010000077.1 GCA_017526725.1 Candidatus Rifleibacteriota bacterium | reverse complement strand
TTTTGATGTATGTTTCAGTCCCAGATTTTGATAGTATTATGAAAAACACACCAATATATGAATTGTTCCCTGCTCTAAGAGAACAGATAGCCGCTATAGCTGAGATTGTAATCAGCAATGGAGGTGATATAGATAAAATTATGGGTGAAAAACTGCTTATAGCTTTCCATTTAGGTGATAAAACAGCAAACGAAACAGCTATTAATGCCGCAAAGGCAGCACATCTTATAGAAAACAACCCCAATCTGCATTTTAAAGTTGCCGTGGGAGTGAATTATGGTCTGGTTATTTCCGGCTACTTAGGGGTAGGACAGAAACGAGATTTTACCATTATAGGCGACTCTGTTAACGTAACAGCCAGAATTGCTTCTTTTGCTGAAAAACTGGAATCCAATAAATGCGTTGTTTCTGAAGGCGTAATGTCTCTGATTAAGAGTGAAATAAAGACGGAAGAATACGGAGAAGTTCGGTTTAAAGGCAAAGCCCTACCCGCCAAAGTTTATAGGATGGTTTAGGGGAAAGGGTGTAGGGAGGAGAGAAGAAGAGAAGAAGAGAGCAATAGAGCAGCAGAGCGACAGAGCCTAGGGTTCTCGTGGAAAGTGGGACGAGGCTAAGGCCTCTGTGGAACGATTGCTGAAGCAATCTGTGAGACGGCAGCTGACGCTGCCCGTGGTAGTTGTGCGACAATTACCACAGTGAAACGTCCCACGACGAAGTGTAACACAGCGGAGCGTATCACTTAAACCAAGTTGAGCAAGCAAACAGTCAGCTTGAATGAAATTGAGGATAGAAGACCTTAATCCAAGGGTTTGCCGCAGTATTTACAGAATTTTGCATCTGTGTCATGACCTTCACGGCAGCAGAATGGACAGGTGCGAGTAGTAATCGTCTTTTTTGGAGACATCATTTCTGAAGTAACGATACCTGTAGGAATAGCTATAATTCCATAACCTAGAAGCATTATAAAGAAAGAGAAGGTTCTTCCCAATGGGGTTTTAGGCGATATATCACCATAACCAACGGTCGTAAGAGTTACAACAGCCCAGTACACACTGACCGGTATGCTTGTAAAACCGTTTTCTGGGCCTTCAATAATATACATAACAGCCCCTAAGCAGAAAACTATTATAAAAACATAAAAGGTAAAAATAGCAATTCGTTTAACACTACGTTTTAAAGAGTCAAGCATAAGTTCAACTTCATTGGTAAAATGAACCAGCTTGAACAGTCTGAATACTCTGAAAAATCTTAAGATTCTGATTACAGACAAAAATTGAAGTTCAGGCCCGTCTATAAAAAGACTGAGATAACTAGGCAATATCGCCATTAAATCTATGATTCCAAAGAAGCTTATTGCGTATAATATTGGTTTGGCCACGCAATAAAGTCTTAAAAAATACTCTATGGTAAAGAGTATAGTGAATGTCCATTCTGCTATATTAAAATAATAACCATATTCTGTATGTAATGATTCAACGCTGTCGCAAGCAGTAATCGAAACGCTGAAGAATATACAAATCAGCAGAGCAACATCGAAGGCTTTTCCCCAGAAAGTATCAGCTTCAAATATAATTTCATGAATTTTATGCTGTAACGGAGAAAGAGAAGGCGTATGCCGTATTTCGCTATAGTTTAATTTAATCATGATTGAGTTATTTTACATATAAAGTGAAAATGAAGCAACAATAATTTAGGGATTAGGGGAGAAGAGAAGAGTAAAAAACATTTTTCATTTTTTGCATATATATAGTAGAATTATTAATAGCTGATAATCTTTAACCTGTCTTCCCATGCCCTATCTACATAAATAGAGCTGTATTAGTTAGGAGTTTCTAATATGTCGCATAAAAATAAAACAAATTCTAAACGAGCAAATATAACCTTACTTACTGCTGCCATATCTGTCTTCCTAGTGGGAATTATCGCAATGGTAACAGATGTAGGCACAGTTTATTATGAACATGCAAGGCTTCAGACAGCAACCAATGCCGCCTGGAAAGCCGGTTTTGATAAACTTTCAGAAATTAGAAAAACCAAGACAACTCTTACCGCCGAAGATGAATTAACGATCAAGAATCATATGAAAGAAGTCTTGGCAGCCAACGGTTTTAGCAACTTAAGCGACGAACAGCTCAGAATTCTGTTGACTCAGAACCAGACAAATCTTCAAATAAATGCGAATCAGGAAACCCAGCTCTTTTTCATGAAGATTTTCGACATAAAGACTGCCAAAGTTGCAGCAAACCGAGATGGCGGAAGCGACTCTTACTCAATAATGCCAATAGCTATTCCCCACGGTGAGGTTCACGATCTTTCTGTTAAAACTTATGACTACATTCCATTTGAAGGCAATCAGGGATTTGCTACTGATACAGAATATATTTTGAAGCTTGGCGGAGATGAAAACGCTGACCCATTAGGCAAATCTCAATATATGATTTATATTCCTACTGGTTTAGACGGAAGAAAACAGGCTACAGATGCTAAAACTATGCTAGCTTATGGTGCTGTATTCTGGGCTTTGCAGATTGATGAAACTGATAAAGAAGCTATGGTTCCTGCTTATTGGCTGTTAAACAATAGAGGTGGCGGTTTCTTATTAAGAGATGGTGCAAAATTTAGACAAAAACTTCAAGACCAATATGGACTTTATGAAAATAATGGGTATTACCTGTTGGATGCTGAAAATATTGCCAAATTACTTGAATATGTCGACGTTAGAATTGATAAAACCCAGATTAACGATTACCTTTCTGGATTGACAAAAGGCGTTTATACAAACGAACTTATTGTTCCATTAGAAAAAAGACCTCAGATTGCTATCTATTCTTCTCAGGCTGACTTAGACCCTGTTGAAAAGATCTTAGTAGCAGCAAAAATTCCTTATGGAACTTATGCTTTGCCCTATAGTTCTTCTAATACAAACGGTTGGCGTAGAACCGATAATAGTTATGATCAAAATAGAAACACCAAGCTTGTTGACTTGCAAATTCTTAATGACGAGTTAGATAAATATGACTGGATTCACTTACATCACGAAGATTTTACTGGTTTAACTAAAAATAGTGAGTCTGAATATTGTGGTGGGAAATTCCCGACAGATTGTAGCAACCCTGTGTATGAAACCGTTTATAATTACAATAACTGCTGTTACAAAAAATATCCAAATGGTTTTTCTCAAAAGATTTATAAGTATCAATATGGAAATGGTAAAACATGGATTAAACAGGAACGTATAAATAATTCTAATTACCCTCAATACTCTTCATGGTGGCAAAAAAACGTGGATAATTCTTTAATGGATTATAAAAATGGCCTTGGTCTCTGTGCTGAATGCTCTAAAGACGATAAATTGTATATCGGTTATGCTGTAGATTATGAGGGCTATTATAATGCTGGGAAAGTTAATGGCATGAGAGTGAAAGTTATAGCATCATGGAAGCAATCTGAATCAGTTCTGAATAATAGTTGTACAAGAAAGACATCTACAAAAAGAATTAAGAGCAGATGCGGAACTTGCGGAAACTGTGACCAAATTCCAAGTCATCAAGCTAACTTCAAAGGCTGTAAATATTATAATTACCTGAATAAGTATAAATTTAATAATAAACCCTTAATCGATGATGAATTAGTACCTTATGTATTTACAGATGCTGATATAAATTTGTCACCAGAAGCTTTAATGGCAAAATGGTTCACGAATGCCACCGCCTACCAGAAAATGAAATGGGCAGTTGCCGAAAAAATCAAAGAACATATTTTAAAAGGTGGTTTTATGTATACTCAGTGTTTTGCCGCCGAAACATTAGAACTTTCCTTACAACAGGGTGCCTATTACAAAACCAAAAACCTTACAGATTCTTACAAAAACTGTCTGGCTTTTGAAAATTTCACTTACATGCATTTACCTTACAAAAGAAATTATTCAAGTATAGACTGCTGGGGTGTAAGTGGTCTAATCACTATTCAAAACGCTTTTACATATAGTGCTTTCTGTCAGGTTTCCAATAAACCAAATGTGAACACTGGTGCTACAAGTGCTTTCAAAGATGAGTATATAAAGAATTATACTGATAATCCTATTGAAAAAATGGCAATCAGCAATCAGGCTAATATATGGAAATATCTAGGCGGTAAAGTGAAGAATGCCGCTGGTGAATGGAAAGGGCATTTCAGCTTGCTTGGCGGTCATAATGAATTAAATAATAGCGTTGATACTAAGCGTCTTGTTCTAAATAACATTCTTTACGGTTCGACTTCAGATAAGGAAACAAGCGTAGGTACACATTATGTGGGCAGAACAAAATACCAGTTTGGCTGTGTCGACTTAGATAACGATGGGGAAAGAAGCGGTGATGACTACACCAAATATATGCTTTACGGCTTCGATTCTCCTGTAAACTTCGCTGACATTGTTTCTTCAGATAGTGGCTTATATACTACTGAAACCAAAAAGAACATGAATATTATTACAGGGGATAAACTCGCAACCTATACTCCTAATACTATCGTGGTTGTGCCGATAGTTGGTGTTCCCGATACTGTTCAGTCATATCAGAAAGAAGTTGCCAACAATGCTAGCGCTAATAGCGATCAGGAAATAGAAACCGGCGATTACACAATCTATGATTTGAAAGTCGGAGGACAAAACTTTGGAGCTGCTGGCTATGATGATTTGGATTCTAAGTATTCTCCTTCAGACGTTTATATGGAAGGCTTAAAAAATTCTGTTCAGGTCATAGGTTTCGCTAAATTCCAACTCAAAGCCGAAAAAGATTATAACCGCTCTGACGTGCTGGGCGAGCCACTTGATGGTCAGATTCGCGGTGACTTCATCGGCTATGTTGTCGACCCGAGAGAAACAGAAGCGCTTTTGCAGCAATACAATTTGGGATATTAGTAAAACCGATGCTCCCCCACGAATAGTGGGGGAGCTGTCAGCTTGCTGACTGAG
>JAFXRA010000001.1 GCA_017526725.1 Candidatus Rifleibacteriota bacterium | reverse complement strand
TGGTGGCGGCGGCTCCATCATTGGTTTGATAAGACTTGTATTATGGCTTATAAAATTATGTTATTATTATCCATGGATAGGTATACCACTTACCATTCTCATAATAGGGGGGTTGGTATATACCTATATTAAGGGTGACGAATATGTCGTTGATAGCACTATTAGAAAAGCTAATGTTCTTTATCCTTCTGTAGCCGGTCATAACTCTTTAAATAAGATTAAACGTAAAGACCCGAATTTCAGTGAAGATGACTTCTATAAACGTTCTAAAAACGCCTTTATGATTGTTCAGGAAGCCTGGAGCAAAGGTGATTTGTCTACTGCTGAAGCATTCCTGGCAGATGGAACTTACGAACAGTTCCTTATTCAATTAAAGGTAATGAAAGAAAAGAATATAGTAGACGTAATGGAAAACCTTCGCATTACTAATACTAGTATTCTAGGTTTTGAATCAGATAATAATTTTGATACTATCCATATTGCTATTTCTGCAGTTGGTAAGAATTACAGAATGGATTCTAAGACAAAGAGCTTTATAGAAGGCAATAGGTTCGAAGAAGAATTTACTGAAGTCTGGACTTTCCTTAGAAGAACTGGCGTAAAGACCCTGAAGAAGCCAGGCCTTATCGAAGGCTACTGCCCGAACTGTGGTGCTCAGATTTCTATAGGTCGTCATGCAAAATGTTCTGCCTGTGGTGCAATCTTGCGTTCAGGTGAATATGACTGGGTATTGGCCAATATTACTCAGGCCTGTGAATGGACAGAAAGAAGCAATAATGCTATTCCAGGCGTTAAGAGATATTTGCAGCACGATTTAGGCTTCAATGTTCAGCATATTGAAGACCTTGTTTCTGTAATGTATTGGCGTAAGAATGAAGCTGAAAGAATCAGCGATGTAGCACCTTTGCGCAAAATCGCTACTAACGAATACTGCGATTCTCAGGCTAATTTCTACAGACCTGACTTGAACGGCGGTCACAATTTCTTTAAAGATTGTGCTGTTGGTTCAATCAGATTAATGGCTGTAGACAGTGAAACCAGCGATAAGTTTGATTATATCTACGCTAAGGTAATCTGGAGCGGTATACCTGCAAAGAGAAATTCTGGCGGAAATATAACCAATATAGTCAGTGAAAAGCAGAATATAAAAGAAGTATTTGTATTGAAACGAAAACACGGTGTTAAAACCGACACAAAGACTTCTCTCTGCAGTGCTCACTGTCCGAACTGTGGTGCAGCGGTCAGCGACAGTCTTTCTAATGAATGTGATTACTGTGGTTCAGTATTGAATGATGGTACAAGAGAATGGGTTCTCGAAGGCGTATTCCCGCAGAATGATTCAAGAATTGCTAAAGCAGTTGTTCTTGTCAGGGCTTCCGATTCTCAACAAAACTCAAATCGTGATAGTTATAGTTCAGAAACTGGTAATGTTGGTGCTGCTGTCGGCGGCATAAAGAAAACTTATACTGTTGATGATTATTCAAGCAGTATGAATTCAATATCTGGTTTGACTATGATTAAATGGACTATTGCAATGATGCTTGCAGATGGTCAGATAGACCCGAAAGAACGTGAAATCATTGATGAATACGGTTTACGCCGCGGAATCGTGAAGAGCCAGATAGATAGTCTCGTTGAAGAAATTAAATCTCAGTCGAATCCGGTTGATTATGTTGCCAATTCTACAGACTTGCCGATGGAATTAGATTTGATGAGAATGCTCATTCAGGTTGCTTTTGCTGACGGTAAAGTAGCTAAAGAAGAAATAGCCATGCTTCGATATGTAGGCAAGAGAATGAATCTGGATGAAGACCAGATTAGACGTCTGCTTACTGAAGAAAGAATGAGACTTTACAGAATGTCTAAGGCTGTCATCAAAGAATCTAAGAATATGTAACAAGTTGTAAGCCAAAAGATAGAAGATAGAAGACAGAAGACAGAAGAAGGGAGAAATTTTCAATCTTGTGTCTTCAATCTTCAATCTTCAATCTTATATCTTAATTAAATGATTAAAAACTTCACTTTTCAGTCACCAACCAGGATTATTTTCGGAAAAGGTGCTGTTGGTGCTTTAAAACGTGAAATCCCTGATGATAAAAGAATTCTGCTTCTTTACGGCTGCTCAAGTTTAAAAAAATACGGGGCCTATGACTCTATAAAGAAAGCTTTGGCTGATAGACCAGAAGTATATGAGTTTTCAGGTATAACCTCTGACCCTGAATATGATTATCTTTTAAAATGTATTGATTTTATTAAAAGTAATAAGATTGATTATATTCTAGCTGCTGGTGGTGGATCTGTGATTGATGCGGCAAAATTTGCTGCCCTGGCGGCGTTATACGATGGTGAACCCTGGAATATAGTTGAAAGCTTCGGTGCTTGCTGTAAAAAGGCTTTACCGTTAGCTGCTGTAGTCACTTTGCCTGCTAGCGGTTCAGAGGTGAATAGAGATGCTGTAATATCAAGAGCATCAAAGAAAGCTAAGCTTCCATTCGGAAACCCTGCTGTTTACCCTCAGTTTGCGATTCTGGATCCTGAACTTACTTTCAGTTTACCACCTGAACAAACTGCAAATGGAATCCTAGATACATTTGTTCATGTTTTAGAACAGTATCTTACTTATCCGGTAAATGCCAAGCTACAAGATAGATTTGCTGAAAGTATTTTAACTACTCTAATTGAAGATGGTCCAATTGCTATGAAAGAACCTCAAAATTATGAGGCTCGTTCCAATCTAATGCTTTCATCTTCTATGGCAATGAACGGCTTTTTGCGTGCCGGCGTGCCCATGGATTGGGCGACTCATATGATTAGCCATGAAATCACCTCTTTATTTGGAATACCTCATGCAAGAGCTTTGGCTATAGTTATAGAACCTTATTTGAATTACTGCAAAGAAAAGAAATTTCAAAAACTGCTTCAATACTCTAAAAAAGTTTGGAATATTGTTGAATCAGATGAAAATAAAGCCGTGAGTCTTGCTATTGAAAAGACTATTGATTTTTTCAGGTCTTTGGGGTTTAAAACAAAGATATCTGATTATGATTTAACTAATAAAGATATAGAAAAGATTGCAGAGCAGCTTATTTCCCATCGAATGGTTAAATTGGGAGAGAATAGGGATATCACTCCTGAAAGCTTAAGATGCTGGCTTTGCTAGCAAAGATTTCCTTATTAATAAAAGCTATTAAAACAATCGAATAAGAAGACTGTCATATAAATTTGACACTATATCGCTGTAGAGATATAATAAATATAAAGGAAATGTATTATGATAGTCTATCATGGTTCTGATCACATAATTGAGACTCCTGTTTACAATGGTAGTAAGCGAACAAATGATTATGGCTATGGCTTTTATACCACTGAGAATATAGAACTTGCTAAAGAATGGGCTTGCAGTGACAATATAGACGGTTTTGTAAACATTTATGAATTGAATCTGGATGGTCTTAATATTCTTCGCCTTAATTCTTCTGATTACAATATTTTGAATTGGTTGGCTATACTTGCAAAATACCGCAACTATTGGCAAAATGGAAGTATTGCTGAGGAAGCTAAGAATTATCTCCAACAACATTTCTATATAGATCCGTCATCTTACGATATCATAATTGGTTATCGAGCTGATGATTCTTATTTTACTTTTGCTCAGGATTTTGTAGCAGGAACTATTTCTCTTGCAAAGTTATCCGAAGCTATGAGTCTTGGAAAACTGGGAGAACAGATTGTGTTAAAAAGCAATTTGTCTTTTAATCGGATTCGTTTT
>JAFXRA010000076.1 GCA_017526725.1 Candidatus Rifleibacteriota bacterium | reverse complement strand
TGATATATTAAATTATTGTAGTTACAAACTGGGAGATAGAAAAATGGACTTTATAATAAAAACTCTGGAGCCTTTCAAAGTTATAGGATTTCAAAAAGAATTTACCAATAATAACGGCTACAAAGATATATGTATAAATACATTGTTTAATTAGAGGTAAAATTTTGCCATACTTTGTAATGCTCTTCATGCTCGGGTTTATGCAGTGCCTAGGTTTATTTACCTTTTTCAGAGGCATCTATTTATGCTCTGCTCCCGTTCAGGTAAAGGTTTTATTTGCAGTATTAATCGAAATAGGTGTTTTTAATCAACCATTTATGCTTTTTTATTGTAAATATTTTCCCACTTGGCTATGTCTAATTTTTGGTCTTGCCGGCATAACTTTTGTTTATCTCACCACATCAACTGTATTGATGGAATTATTAAGACTATGTAAATTAAAAAATGATAGGATTTATTATTTTTTAGCAGTATTAAGCATTATTCTTGCTCTTACAGCCTATATACGATCTTTTTCCCAGCCTGATATAAAAAATATAATAATAACTTCAAATCAAATAAAAAAAGATTGTAGAATTGTACAACTTTCAGACATTCATGCCGGGCCTGTCATTAAGAAAAATTGGGTGGAAAAGGTTGTAGAAAAAGTCAATGAGATTAATCCTGATTTGGTCGTAATAACTGGTGATTCTATGGATAGTTTTATAGAAAATGGCTTAGACAATCTAACTCCATTTAATAATTTCAAATCGCCTGTTTATATGGTTATAGGAAATCACGAATATTACTGTAATGCTCCTCTCTGGATAGATGCTTTTCAAAAAATGGGCATCAAAATTCTTCAAAATAATCATGTAATAATTGATGATAATTTTGTCTTAGGCGGTGCAGACTGGGTGCATAATTACAAGAATGATTCCGACCATTTAATCGCTAAAACCTTTAGCGGTGCACCAGAAAATATGCCTAAAATTCTTTTATCACACTACCCTAAAAGTTTTCCTGAAGCTAAGGCAGAAAGTATTCTGTTACAGTTGTCTGGGCATACACATGGCGGAATGACTTTTCCGGTAAATTTCTTCGTATCAAAGGCAAATAGTAGTTATTTAAGAGGTATGTACAAAGAACAGAATTCAAAAGGAGAATACTCTTATCTGTATGTAAATGACGGAACAGGCCTTTGGGCAGGAATGCCTGCCCGCCTCGGCTCTTCCAACGAAATAACCGTTATTGACTTAAAGCATGAATAAAAGTCAAAATCAATAAAATTTCTCGCCTAACAAGCAATTATATTTAAAGATGTGTTAATAAGCAGACAACTTCGCAATGATGAGTTCTTGGATAAAGGTCGAAGCCGGCAACTTTTTCAAGTTTATAATTGCCTGATTTAAGAATAGCTTTGCAGTCTTTCACCATAGATTCTAAATCGCAGAATACTAAAACAATACGTTTGGGGAAACCTAATTTTTCTACCATTGCGCCAATGCCTGGAGTGCCAGTTCTAGGCGGGTCAAGAACCAAAACATCTGGATTATTGAATTTGGTTAAATCTTTTAAAGCATTGCCTTCATGAAGTTTAACGTTCTTGAAACCAGATTTATTGATGTTTTTGATTCCACTTCTTACAGCACAAGGATTAGATTCCACGGCATCTATATGTGCACCCTTGGCAGCAAGAGCAAGTGTAAAATTGCCTGCACCGGCAAATCCTTCAAGAATATAGGTTTTTTCTGAAGGTTCAGCATATTCGACAACTTTTTCTACAAGCTTAGAATTCTGATAAATGTTTCCTTGAACAAAGAAAGAAGCCTCTGATTCATAAGGGCCACCTTCAACATCTGGTGCGATAAGACCTGTAACAGAGGGTTCACCCAATACTTCTTTGATTTTATTGTTATGGTCGGCAACAGTCATACCTTTTAGGTTTGCTGCTCGCATAATCTTATTCAAATCTTTTATACAGAAATGAGCTGTTTTGCCTTTTTGAAGCACAGCGTGACCAACTACTCTATCAGAAGTTATGGAAGAAGAAGACATCAGATTAAGGCTTTCAAGCATTATCGGAACAGTATCAAGTATCTTTCTTGCAGCAACCAGTCTTTTATTCAAAGCCTGAGTCAGCAGTGCACAAGAAGTAACGGGTACAATATTCCCAGAAACTTTTTCTGAATAATTGTCAGCAGCCAAAAAACCTGAACTGCGTTCGTCATAACTCTGGCTTTGATTCAGTCTTACTCTAGGCATATATTTAATCAAAATTTTAGAAGCATTAAATGGTTCTAAAACTGCTTTGTCAGCAAATGGAATACGTGCAAGCGCTCTTTTAATCATTGCCTGCTTTTCTTTTTTTCTAGCTTTTTCTGACAATTCTAAAAGGTCACAGCCACCGCAGGCACCATGATAGAAACAATCAGCCTTGATTCTGTCAGGTGAAGCTTCGACTAATTCAGCATTTATTACTTCATTGTTTTTTTCATCAAAATCTATTTTTACAGAATCGCCGGGAAGAAAGCCAGCTACTCTTACCAGCTTCTTGTTTATAGTTACAAAAGATTCACCTTCTGAGGTCAAACCTTCTATTTTCAATGTCATGCTTTTATTCTTAGATGTATTCATTTGTTAAACGCTTTCTCTTTAATTTTTAATGTTATTATCTTCCAAAAAATAAGCAGGGTCAAGAATTTACTTTAAAGAGAAGCGTTTTTGTTTGTAGTTGGTTTTTGTTGTTTTTTTTAGGTTATGATTTTGTGTGGTTGTTTAGCGCCTTTGACACTTTGGAAAGTGGGACAAGGCTAAAGCCTCTGTGAGACAGCAGCTGATGCTGCCCGTGGTAGTTGTTTATAATCGTTCGAAGAGTTCTAGGTTCACACACCTCACACCAATCACACCGCCAAGCTTTGCTTGGCTAATTCCTAATTCCTCACTCCTAATTCCTAATTCTAAGAGACCCCTTCTCCCTATACCCTAACAAATTATGTGACGGACAGCTAGACGAGAAACAGTAAAATTATTGATAAGATAAGTCTACACATTTGTCATAATAAGTATAGCGTATGAGCTTTAGCCGTGAAAGCTATACGTTTATGACAATGGGTAGACTACAGCTGTCATACAATCTTTGATTATAACTATTTACCAGTATCAGGCGCTGGCAACTTATCTAAGGCTGCTTTTATGTCAGGGTCATTGGTTAAGTCATATAAAATAGTAAAGAAATACCGTGCTAAGCCTGGATTTCTATTTTCTAGACCTTCTTTACCCTTTTCAAAAGCTAGATTCAAAACATCTAAATCAGCACCTATTGGGAAACCATATTCTTCAGAATATTCTTTAACCTTTTCTATAGGCGGCTTTTCAAGCTGATGATGTGTTTTTTCATCAACATAATATAATTCTTTTAAAGCCTGCTCTGAATCTCTTTCAAACTGCAAACTCATGATATAGGCTGCTTTTGCTTCAGAATGCAATTCCTTTTCAGCAAAATAGTAGCCTAAATTTCGGAAACATCTGGCAACATTTTGAGGTCTGAACGCTATCTTAAATGCATTAATAGTTAACTTAAAGAAGTTTTCCAAATCGCCTTTAACTTTTAAAATTTCACAATATTCGCTCATCAGTTTAAAGGAAACAGGATTCCAACCTAAACCTATTTCTAAACATTTTTTTGCTTCATCGAATTTATCAAGTTCATAGAAAATATAGCCATATATATTATAAATTCTAGTATAAGGAACAGGCACTCTGCGTATTTCTTTTTCAGGGTTATTTAATTCTTTAAACAATACTTCTTCAAAATACTCTTCAAAATTATAGTATTCGCTGACCTCGTCATCTCTATATGGCTGGTTTTCATCTAATTCAAAAATCAAGTCTTCTATAACTTTTAAAGCTTTATCAAAATCCTTTTTAAAAATGAATTGTTCTGCCTGATTCAAAGAATCATCTATTCTTGAGAAATGATCATTAGTAACCTTTTCTAATTTTTTTCTTACATCGTCGGGCATAACGTCATACATAAGTCTGCCGCAAGCTCTAAGGATTTCTTTAGAGTATTTATGATTTTTATATTTCTCACTTTGTTCATTCAAAAAGGCCAAATCTTTTTCAGGCTCACCTGTTAAGCCTGAATTAATTTCTGACATTATCTTATCAAATTCCTTATCCTTATCCATGAACGCCCCCTTATGACTAGTTATCTAGTGTATTTTACCAATTATTTCATAAAAATACATTAAATTTTACCAAATTAGATAAAACCAATTGGCTACACATTTGTCATAAAAAGTATAGCGTATGGGCTTGCTATTTTAAAAGAGATAAAAAGAGTTGTTTTAGGCGGTGAGACGAGGCTAAAGTCGATGTTGTGGGCGTATTCTCCTAAAGCTTCCCCTTGAGGGCTGCCGCCAAGGATGGCGGCGTGCAAGCGAGCGCCAGGATGGCAAGCGAGTCGTAGGGGGTCTTCTAAAGCCTCTCCTTGAGGAGGGGTGGCAGCCGAATGGCTGACGGGGTGGTGATCGAGCTAGAGTAACTTTTATTTAGCGATAGCGTATTATTAACCACAGAACTATGGTTTACTCTAGTTAGGTCACCCTTTCGGTTCCTACGGAACCACTTCAGCGACTCGCTCACCTCCT
>JAFXRA010000075.1 GCA_017526725.1 Candidatus Rifleibacteriota bacterium | reverse complement strand
GTTCAGAGGGACTTAGTTCTCTATCCTCGTCTGCTATGCGAATATAATATTTCCCAAAAGCAGAATAGGGAACATCTTCACCTGAAAATTCTAGGGAAATAACTTCACTGTTTTCTATTGTTTCTACTCTAATGGTTGGTATTAATTGAGGCTTGATTGCTTCAAACACTTTCCTGGATACATCCCGTAAAGTTGAGTCTGTTATTGTAAATGAATAGGGAGTTCCGTCGTTTTTTAAACCGAAATATATCTTTCCTTGCTTATGCTTATTTAGCATAGCTGAAATTGATACCATCGCTTCATTTAATTCTTTAGTTGTTTTCTTAAATTCCTGGAACTCGTCTTCTCGCATTTTAGACACTTATCTCCTTAATTCTAGTATTATTATCATAATAAATTTGGCGAGATAAATCAAGTCTATGGCGTAATAAATGGCGTGATAAAATTTTGAACAATAACTATAGCTAGCTACAAGGAAAACCGTACAGATTGCAGACTTTTTATTGAATCTTGCTATAAAAAAATTAATAATGTATATTGGTTATTAAGAAAAATAAGAGGAGTATGAAATGAAAAATAAGAGTGATAAAGGTTTTGTTCTTTTTCTCGCTGCTATGGGGTTGTTGGAATCCGCAGCTTTTGCAGATAATTATACAATAACTGGTAAAATAAAAGAATATCGTTCTTGGAAACCTATCGCCAATGCCAATGTTTCTTTTGTTTATGATGGCGGTGGTGAAGTGTCTGCTACTTCTGATGAAAAAGGCATTTACACAATTAAACCAGAATTAAATAAATCTGGTAATCTTATTGTAAAAGCAGAAAACTATAAAGAATATAAAACTAACTACGGTGCTGTTTCCTATGATAGAGAGTATAAAGTTAACAATATAGATCTTGAATTCGATTATTTTACTATTAACGGTCGTATTTTTGATTATGTTACTTTAGAACCTGTAAAAGATGCAGAAATTACCTTTGTTTATGAATATGGTGAAGGCCAATCTGACACTGTTAAAACAGATGAAACCGGCTGTTATTCAATTAATCCTGCACTTGGGAAAAATGGTACATTACAGGTAATAAAAGAAGGGTATGTTGATAAAAAGGACAAATTTAGTGCTCAAGGAGCTGGTGCAGTTCTAAATAATTATAATTATGAAATCAGACCGGTTAATGAAACTTGGACAATAAACGGAAAAGTCCAAGAGAACAAAACATGGTTTCCTATTGCTGGTGCTGAAGTAGGATTTACTTATAACGAAGGTGGGCAAGTTGCTTCTGTAACTACAGATGCTCTTGGAAACTTCCAAATCAAACCGTTAATAAATAAACCAGGTAAGCTTATTATTAATGCTAAAGATTTCAAACCATATATAGAATCTTTTGGCGCTCGTGGCAGTGGAAGGGACGTTCTTCAGAATACTTACAGAATGCATCACAATTATTGGACAGTTAGCGGAATAGTTGTTGATTATAAGACTTTAGAGCCCGCAGCAGGTGTTAGTGTTTGCTGGATTTATGATAAATCATCAGACAAAACTCCTGAAGTTAAAACAGACGAAAAAGGTTTTTATCAATTTAATGTAGATGCTGATAGGGCTGGTGCTATAGAATTTAGTGGCGATGGCTGGATTACAAAAAAAGAAAATAACGGTGCTCGTGGTAGTGATGATTTTGCATATTGGAAACACGAACTTCATAAAACAGATGAAACCTTTACTTTAACAGGAAAAGTTGTAGATTACTCCACTAAATACTATATTGAAGGCGCAAAAGTATCCTTTACTTATGATGATGGTGGAGAAGTAGCTACAGAAACTGACAAACTTGGTAATTATACTCTTTATCCTTTAATCAACAAACCTGGTAAAGTAATTATTACAAAAGACAGTTATATTACTTACAAAACAGGTTCTATTAGAAGAAATGATACAAAAGATCAGGCAACAGAAAATTGCACTCTTTATCATAATTACTGGACTCAAACAGGAAAAGTAGTCGATTATAAAACTGGCGATGGTGTAAAAGACGCAACTCTTACCTTCTATTATGAAGATGGTAGCCAAATTGATTGTACTACTGATGAAAATGGTGATTATATAATAACTCCTGAAAATAATAAAAAAGGCAAAATGTCTATAACTTGTGAAGGTTATACTCCGAGAAGAGAAGGTGAAACCTACAGAGGGTCAGATGATTTTGTTGTTTATAATTATGATATTAAAAAAGCACAAGATACATATACAATCGTAGGCAGAGTATTTAATGATAAGGATAAAAAAACTGTAGCTGGTGCTACTGTAGAATATACTGCTAAAGATGGAACAAAAATTTCTGCAACAACAGACGATAAGGGTGATTATATTCTTAATGCTCCATTGGGTCAGGACGGAAGTTTTAAAGTAACTGCTAAAGGCTTCAAAGAAGGCAAAGACACAATTGGCTCCAGATCTGACAGTAGAGACAGAATAGTTAGAGATTTCTATCTCGCAAAATAAAAGAGAAAAGAGATGAGAGACAAGAGATAAGAGGTAAGAGGTAAGAGGTAAGGGAATTGTTTAGAACTCAAACTAACGATAATTAGCAATGATTCGTGAGGTTACTAACTAAACAATTCTCTAATCTCTTGCCTCTAATCTCTAATCTCTCTAAAAAACTGATTATTACAGAGTTTATTGTTGCTAACAAGGATGGTTATAGCAGAAATTAACGATATGGAGTTGGTATGAGAAGATTTTGTGTTTTATTTGGGTTTTTACTTACAACTAATATATTGCTTGCCCAAGATACCTGGACTTTGAAAGATATTGAACTAGAAATGATTAAATGCCCTGCTGGTGAATTCTTAATGGGTAGTCCTAAAGGTGAAATGGGCAGAGACTTAAAAGAAATACAACATAAGGTTATTCTTAGCGATTCCTTTATGATTGGAAAATATGAAGTAACTCAAAAGCAATACAAAACTGTAATGGGTAAAAATCCATCAAAATTCAAAAATGACTTACAGCCTGTTGAATTAGTTAATTGGAATGATGCAAAAGAGTTCTGCGAAAAGCTGAATACAAAGTTTTCTTCTTCTATTCCGTCTGGTTTTAAATTTGACCTTCCTACAGAAGCTCAATGGGAATATGCTTGCCGAGCTGGAACTAATTCGCCTTTAAATAATGGTAAAGAGCTGACTACAGAATATAAGTGCGATAATCTTGATGAAATTGGTTGGTATGCAAAAAATTCAAAATTCACAACCCACCCTGTTGGTCAAAAACAGCCAAACTCCTGGGGTATATATGATATGCAGGGAAATGTCTCTGAATGGTGTCGAGATTATGATGGAAGTTTTGTAGAAGGTGAAGCAAAGGATCCATTAGGTCCAGAAAAGGGAACAGACCGCATTATAAAAGGTGGAAACTACAATGTTAATGCCAAATTTTGCCGTTCAGCTATACGATTGAACGCTAATCCCAAAACCAAAGATATGAAGACTGGTTTCCGAGTTGCTTTAATTCCAGTAGGAAGCGGAACAGAAATTAATTTTGCTTCAAAAACTGAAGTGCCGCATAATATAGTTAGTCAGCCAAAAGAAAATACTTCTGCACCTGTAGTTGCAAAAACTTCTGAAACAACAAATACTACTGCTACTAATTCTCAAAATAATGATACTAAGCAGGATTGGACTTATTCTGACTTAAATTTGCAAATGGTTTACTGTAAAACAGGAAAATTCAAGATGGGTAGCCCAGAAAATGAATTGGGTCGAACAAAAGGCTCTGACCTAGATGCTAACGAAGTTTCGATAGAT
Source organism: Candidatus Rifleibacteriota bacterium (assembly GCA_017526725.1). The sequence goes on along the minus strand of JAFXRA010000075.1, from coordinate 4,596 downwards.
AAAGATTTTTATATAGGTAAATATGAAGTAACTCAGAAACTCTTTTCTGATGTGATGGGTGAAAAACCATCAAGATATGCAGATGATAAAAAACCGGTAGAATCTGTATCTTATTATAAGGCTGTTGAATTTTGTAAAAAGCTCAATGAACTTACCAAAGATAAGAGACCTGCTGGTTATGAATTTGCACTTCCTACAGAAATGCAATGGGAATATGCTTGTAGAGCAGGTTGTGAAAGCTCTCTAAATAATGGGAAGCAAATTTCTGCAGAAAAGGGTAACTGTGCTGAATTGAATGAAATTGCTTGGTATAAAGCCAATTCTGATACAAAGACCCACGAAGTTGGAACAAAAAAAGCCAATAACTGGAATATTTTTGACATGCATGGCAATGTTGCCGAATGGTGCTTAGATGGGTATAACGGCAATGAAATGGCAAAGGAAGTCAACAACAACAGCAAGTGTATTGTAAAAGGTGGAGCCTATTTTTATGAACCGGCCAAAAATCGCTCTGCTAGTAGAGGTGTAGCTTCTCCTAACACTCTGTCATCAGCAATAGGTTTCCGAGTAGCCCTTGTTCAAACTGAAAACTGAAAACTGAGATGTGTTGTTGCCCTAAAGCTTCCCCTTGAGGACTTCTAAAATCAGATGCTGCCCCGCGATAGTGGGGAAGCTGGCGAGCGTAAGCGAGACTGAAGGGGGAGCAAAGCGAAGCTTTGCGTAGACGGAGTCATTATGAAAAAATACTGGGTTTTGGTTGGTTTATTATTTGTTGCAGGTTTTCTGTTCGCACAGAACAGAGCAAATTATGATAAAAGTTATTATGAGCCGATAAAGCTTAAACCTTTCAAGACTCATCCCAATGCTTCTGTTCCTGAAGAAGTTGAGTTAGAACCTGACTTAGAACCTGCTCCAAAAGCTAATACAGAAACAACCAAACCTGTTTTAACTAAAAAAGACGATAAAAAAGCTGTTATAAACCAAGAAGTAATTGTAAACCAGAAAGCGCAAGAGCCAAAAACTGACATAAAGTCAGAATCTATAAATAATAACTCTCCATCTTCGGAAAAAATTGCTGCAGACAATAAATCCCAAGAAGAAAAGATAGAAAAAGGAGAACCTAAGAGTCCTTTTACATTCCTTCCTAAGGGCAAAAGTAAAGCTTTCAAGATTACCCCGGTCGAAGGTGTAACTATTTCAGCAGAAGAAAATGCTCTCGACAAAGACAGAGAGTTTACTATGAAAGCTCTTCCTGAAAAGCAAATAGATGATTTTGCCGACAAGCTTAACACTGAAAGAAAAGAAACGGGTTGTGTTATTTCCGCTTGGGAACTTCATGCAGGAATGGCAGACAATGAAATACTAGAAGGCTCTTTCAAGATGGAATTCGACCTAGAAAAGCTGGGCGTTTTACCTGAATTTTATAAAAATGTTGCCTGTTACAGAATTGATGAAAAGGGTAAATGGTCAGATTATGACATCTTGATTAATGGAAGCAAAGCAAGCGTTGAAAGCAGACAGAATTCTTCTGTCGTTTTTGCTGTAGTTGATACAATAGGATTGGCGTTAGATAGTGAAGGAAATATAAGAATTACAAATCCCAAAGATGCTAAAGATAAAGGGAAGGATTTTATAAGTTTTAAAAATGAGTGGGTAGTTAAAAATTCAAAATATTCAGACTTAAAAATAAAAATCCACAATGAAGTATTATTAAAGGAATTTAAAATTGACTTGGATTATATAAAAAATTGCGAAGATGAATTTCTTAAAATCTATAAGCTGACCAAAAACAGTCGTGAGATAGATAATAAAATGGAGGAATATCGTTATAATAAATATAATAAACAATTAAGAGAACAGCATGTTTTTGAAGCACTTAAAAATAAAAAGTATTTTATTGGTATAGCCGAAAACATAGCTAGAGACTATAAGAAGGTTATTGATCTAAAAGATTCTGTTTGCAGTAGTTTCCAAAAAGCATTGGATTATTATTGTGATGTAATCTTTCCCAAAGGTCTAGCTCATCCGACAGGAACGGTAAACGTATATTTCCAAAACAAAATATTTACAGTAACAGGTTATCGTGACGTTACTTCAGCTGTTACACTTACAAATATTCATTCAGATGTGGTAGGTTTTACAAATCCATCAATTTATTTAGGAATTGGTTTGATAAAAGATAATACTAAGGCTAAATATGATAATCTGACGCTTACTGTAACCCATGAATTTTTTCATGTGATTCAGAGAGCTAAATATAATCCTTTTTTAGATAGCAAATGGGCTGAAGCAACAGCACAATATTTTGAAGAAGAAGCTTTCAAATGGTTTACAGACAAGGATAATGGTGAAATACTGCCTAAAAATCTAGATTCGGAAGGGAAAGAATTAGGATTAAGATACGAGTATTATGCCTATCCTATTGACTGTTACGAAGGCAGTATTGACGGGAAAGTATTTTCACTCTCTGGAGAAAATGCAGCCAATTCAGGTTACCCATTATGGCAATTTATTAAATATGTATGGAAAAAAGAAAAAAATACAGATAAACCCGAAAATTGGGATGACTTGCTTCGATGTTTAAAATATACTGACAATAATTTTTCAAGCTTATTCAGATACACTTTTATAGATAAATCTGGTAAAATAATGACTTTACCTAAAATGACAGAATATTACACAAATTTTGCAAAAGAATATTCTGATAGAATATTTTCTAGAGTTGCTTCTCATAATGTAAGTAACAAAGACCTACTGTTGACTGCTAATAATAGTATAAATACTAATGGTTATCATGTTGACCTAATTGATGAAGATTTCACCATCAGATTAAGAGAATTACATAATGAGGCAAAATCCGATTACAAAAATAAGAATAATAAACCTAAAGAAATAGCCATGCAGATTGTTTTTGATAATGATTTACAAGATACTATTCCTGAGATGGATTTTAAACCTGTTGGTCCAGATAAAAGCTCAAAAACAAAGAAAGGGTGGTTCTATCACTCTTCTGTTCTTGAAAATATATCTCAAGTAGAGGGTATAACTAAACAATCAAAAAATTATAAAAACGAATTATTTATGAAGGGTTACGATGATAATAAAATAAAAGAAATACTGATAGAAAAGTTTGGTTTAAAATATAAAGAGTCCCTTTTTAAAGACTTCTATATACTTGAAATAGACGGGGGATCAACAGATTCAAGCACATTAGAAGTAAAACCAACGGGGCAATGGGGTAGTTATACACTTGAGGAAAAAGAAGTAAAAAAATCAGGCTATACAATCTGGACAATGTATGCTCCAGAACTAGAAGAAAAACCATTTGATTTTGAAATGGTAGAAGAAATAGTAAATGGGAAAAAAGAGCAAGTAGAAAAAGTTCGATTGCAACTTCCCAAAAAGAGTGAAGCTGCATTGTTAGGCAAGTGTATTGATGGCTATATTGTTAAAATTAATGTGGATAAAGGCGAAAAAATAGAAAGATATTTCGAGATGGATAAAATTAAAGAACAAAAGGTCTATTTTGACTTTGAAGAGCTTAAGCCAAAAGATTTTGAGCCAAATGAACCAATTACAGGAAAGGTCAGTGTTGCGGAATATGTTTTGAGCAATAATGACAAAAAGCTTGAAGGACCAGAATCAGAAGAAGTTGAATTCGTCTTGAATAATTCGTTGATTATTGAAATGGTAAAATGCCCTGCAGGCAGCTTTATGATGGGAAGTTCTGTATTAGAACCAAGAGTTATCGCTGTTGAAGACCAAGAAATACAACATAAAGTAACTATTTCAAAACCTTTTTATATAGGTAAATACGAAATTACTCAGGAACAATATAAAAAAGTAATGGGGAAAAATCCTTCTTATTTCAAATGTGCTTCTGCTCCTGTTGAAAACATAGATTGGGAAGAAGCAGAAAAGTTTTGCGAGGTTTTAAACACAAAATATGCTTATACTATTCCTGAAAAGGGCTATAAATATGCTCTCCCAACCGAAGCGCAATGGGAGTATGCCTGCCGAGCAGGAACTACAACTGCTTTAAATTCAGGAAAAGAGATAACCTTAGACAAAGATATACAAAAGTATCTTGAAATAGCCAAAAGTGTAAAAGATACCGATAGTACTCAAGCTTTAATTCAATTAAATAATTTTAAAGGTTTGCTAGAAAATCTTGAAAAGCTTAAATGTAGCAATTTAGACGAAGTAGCTTGGTATAAATATAATTCGAAAAGAAAGACTCATCCTGTTGGTCAGAAAAAACCTAATGCCTGGGGTATTTATGATATGCATGGCAATGTTGGTGAATGGTGTGCCGACTGGAGTTATAAATATACAAAAGATGCTGTAACTGATCCTGTCGGGAAAAAAGAAGCTATAAACAATAAAATTTATCGTAATGTCAGAGGCGGTAATTTTATGGAAATAGCAATTAACTGCCGTTCTGGTTTTAGAGCAGTTTATGATTTAGACAATCCGTTTGGAAGAAAAGGTGCTGGAATTGGCTTCAGAGTAGTGCTGGTTCAAACTGAAAACTGAAAACTGAATACTGAAAGGTGAAAGGAGTTGTTATGAAAAAAATATGGTTGTTGCTTGGTT
>JAFXRA010000074.1 GCA_017526725.1 Candidatus Rifleibacteriota bacterium | reverse complement strand
TTAAGCTCCTGAAGAGGGACTCGAAACCCCGACCCACTGGTTAACAGCCAGTTGCTCTACCGACTGAGCTATTCAGGAATATTCATCTTTCGACGAATATATTATTTTTTGCAGCTCCTGAAGAGGGACTCGAACCCCCGACCCACTGGTTAACAGCCAGTTGCTCTACCGACTGAGCTATTCAGGAATGCTCATCTTTGATGATGTATTGGATAATAACACTTATAAATAAAAAAAGCAATAATTTTTTATTTTTTTTTAACAGTTATTATTGTATTGAAAATATTGTTTTTTAACAGAATAAAAATTGCAAAATAATGCTAAGTACAATAAAATTAGTATATTAAATTTATGAAAAAGAGTTATTTCAAATGAAATATATAAAACAACTTACCAAATTAGTATTTATTACTCTTATATTTTTTGTTTTAAGCATTAATCTTTCCGGCTGCTGTGGCCACTCTGGTGGAGGCAGTTCAGGTGGTTCTTCGGTTAGTAAAGAAATTATCGGCGAAAAAAAAGTAAACGATGACGGTTCTGTTTACTTTTCTGGAGAAGGGATTACTCTAAGTGCTCTTCCAGACACTTTTTCAAAAGGAACCTCTATTAGATTCAGCAAGGTAACCGGTGGTGACATGCTTTCCTGCTTAGGTATGAGTGGGAAACCTATAGTTTTAAGCAGCGAAGTCTACGGAGTTGAAATATCACCAGAACAAGAAATACTAAATAATGCAGCTACTGTAACCATAGATTTATCTCCTAATTACGATAGTACGAAAAAGCAATATTTTGCCTTGAACAGAGAAACCCCTGTCTTAGTAACATCTGAAAACACATCAATGAGCCTTAGTTCAAGAGCAGCAAAAAAGAAATCTATTGAATTAGGTTTTGTTACAACATTCAGCTATATTGCTGCTGCTTCCTTAAAAAATGAAATTCTTTCTAAGGACCCTTATATCTGGTGTGATAATTCATCTAAAGAAGTTATAAAAGATAAATACTCTTCAGACGTAACTATTTTCGCTCAGTTATCAACAAAGGAAGATATAGATAAAATCTTTAATGGAAGCGTATCTTTTAATGTAGCAATACGAACTGATGATAAAAAACTTAATGCTTTAAGTCATAAAAGTTCTCCTATTGCAGCTAGAGCATCAAAGACAAAATCTTCATTGACTTATGGGGCAATTGATTTAACAAAAGTTCATTCTGTTAAAATAGACAAAAATACCTTCCAATATGACGCTTTTTTCAATGCTCTTAACAAGTCATTCCAGGACATTCCAAGAAGAGTAGTTGTAGAAAGCGTATTCACAAGTACAGACAATATTCCTTTGGCTTCTCAGGAATATGTTATCTTTTTCAGATCTCCTAAGAGACCATACGTTTTAAGTACTTATCCAGCAGACCAGGATTGTCTTACCAATGTAGCACAGTTAGATAATGTGGTAGTTAATTTCTCTGAATCAATGAATACAAGTTCAGTTGAAGAAGCGTTAACAATATCAACAAACAATCAGACATATTCTAAAAGTAAAGGGAATCTAACCTTCAACTGGTCTGAAAATAACAAAAAGTTGGCAATAACCAGTAATTTTGCTTTCCCAAATGCTACCGGAACCTACAATATTAAAATAGCCAAAAGTGCATTAAGTGCATCGAATGCTAATATAGCCAAAACGGCCTTTGCATTGAATGCAGAAGATGTAGAATGGAGTTTTAATTATAATAAGAATGATTTCTATGTAATAATGACATCACCTAAGCCTGGTGATACAAATGTTGCAATCAAAAACGCTAACAACAACATGAAAGGCCCGGATATAACTCTTTCATTTAACGAAACCTTTAATCCGTCCTCTCTAAATTCAGCAGTTACCTTAAAAACTAAGAATGGCGATATAATAAAGTTTTCCGGGAATACGTATATGGATGAAAAAACATATATTATTACTCCCACCAAAGCTTTAAATTATAATCAGGAATACATTGTTGAAGTCAGTGCTACTGTTCAAAACTTTTCTGTGAATAACAATAAACCTAAAACTTTAGGTGAAATTTATAAAGCTAGTTTCAAAACTAAAGAACCTTTTGCCTCCGGCAGCGGAACAAAAGACGACCCATATATGATAACTACCCAGGAAGAACTGGATAATATCAGACTTAATGGCTATATTAATACTGATAAATGCTATAAACTTGCTAATGATATAACCTATGAGAAACCTCAAACGTTAGGAACTAGTAATAAAGCTTATTGGGAACCAATAGGCAATGACAAAACTCCATTTACCGGTTATTTTGAAGGGAATAACAAAACTATTACAGACTTAGACATCAATCAAAATGACCCATATGCCGGATTATTTGGAAAAGTTGTTAATTCAACTATTAGTAATCTCAATTTAGACAATCCAGATATAGACGGTCACGAATTTGTCGGAAGTTTGGCTGGATATATGGTTTATAGTAATGTATCAAACGTAAAAGTAACAGGAATCAATATAGGCGCCACATCTGAAAGAGCAGGCGGCTTAATTGGAACTGCAAATTCTACCCAGATAAATAATTGTTCTGTAGAAGCTTCTATAGATCTTTCTTTTGGTACAACAGACTATTGTGGTGGCTTAGTTGGTGTTTTAACAGCAAATTCAACTTTAAGTAATTCTTACGTAAAATTACTTAACAAAGTAGAATTAGTTGGCTCAGACCAAATCGGAGGCCTGGTTGGTTATTCCGAAGCTTCTAAAATTCAAGAATCGAATTTCTCTGGTGTTATCAAAGCATCAAGTAAGGAAGTTGGCGGCATTGTTGGCAAGGCTTCAAACAGCACAATCAGCAAATGCTCTTCTTTGGAAGGTTCCGCATCTGGAAGTATGGATATAGGCGGAGTTTGTGGAAATCTTATTGATAATAGCCTTATCGAAGAATGTAGTTCTTCAATAGACGTTACTGGTGCAGCAAATAATGTTGGCGGTCTAGTTGGAAACAGCAATAACTCAAGCATTATTAATTCCTTTATAACAGACAAAGCAGTAAAAAGTTCTGCAGATTGCTGCGGTGGTCTTGTAGGTTATATTAAAGATTCTTCAATCGAAAGCTGTTATTCTAGAGCTTCAGTTTCAGGGAAAGACTCCGTCGGAGGTTTGGCAGGTTTATCTGAAGGCTCTACAACATTCAGTAAATCTGCTGCTTTAAATACAGAATTAGCAGGAACTAACAAAGACAATTTAAATAAGGTATTGGGAAAAGGCAGTCATACTATTACCCAATGCTATAGTCTATCAAATATGACAATTTCTTTTGTTGGTGCTAAAGCTGATTCAGATTCTTATCAGCACAAGCATAATGAATTAGACGGCGAGGAAAAAGATTCTGTAAGCGCTATAGTATCTAACTTACTATTAGACACTTCTATTTGGAATACTGGAAGTACATACCCAGTCCATAAATAATATATTATTACGAGAATACATATTTCTTGCATTTACTTTTTATTAAAAGGAAAGTGGAAATGATTAACGCAGATGTAATTCTAAAGAATGCTATATTATTAACTATTAATGATAAATTCGATATATTTGAACCTGGAGCCTTAGTAATAAAAAAGAATTTAATCGCAGATTGCGGCGATGAAAAAGAAATTCTTTCTCTATACGAAGCAGACGAAATAATCGATTGCGGTGGAAAGATTTTAATGCCAGGTCTGGTAAACGCCCATACACATATGTCAATGGCTGTATTCAGAGGCGTGATGGATGATTTAAGACTGGATGAATGGCTATTAAATTATATCTTCCCAATCGAAGGCAAGTTCATGAATTCAGAAACAGCTAAACTTGGAACAGAACTTGCCTGTGCCGAGTTAATACAATCTGGTGTTACATGCTGCAATGATATGTATTATTATGAAAAAGCAGTATCAGAAACTCTTATAAAAGTAGGAATGCGTGGATTCTGCACAAGACTTATTACCAGCTTTCCTGGCGTTGACAACGTTCCTGTAGAAGAAAAGTTTAAATTAGCAGAAGAACATGTTGAAAAGTATAAGAATCATCCTTTAATAAACCCCTCTATTGCTCCACATGCCCCATATACTAACTCAGAAGAAACTATTAAACACAGCATAGAATTTGCAAAAAAACATGACATAATGCTGAATATGCATCTAGCTGAAACTTCAAAGGAAGTTGCTGATATTTGTGAAAAGTATGGTTCGTTGAATTCATATTTAGATAATCTAGGTTTTTATGACTGCAAGTTAAATTTTGCTCATTGTGTTTATTTATCTGATGAAGATATTAAAGCCTTTGCTAAACATAATGTAGGTGTAGCTCACAATCCTGAATCAAATATGAAACTTTCTTCCGGTTCTGCACCTGTTACAGCAATGCTTGCGGCAGGAGTTAACGTAGGAATCGGAACTGACGGCAATTCATCAAACAACGACCTGGATATGTTCAGCGAAATGCGTTCTGCTTCCTTCCTGGCCAAGATTCAAGCCAACAGTCCTGTAGCCCTTACAGCAAAAGAAGTTATTTATATGGTAACTCGTGGCGGAGCAAAATCTGTTTTCTTAGAAGACAAGATTGGCTCATTGGAAAAAGGCAAACACGCTGATTTGATATTAGTAGATATTAATACTCTTCATAATCTCCCAAGATTCAGACATAATCCTGACGGTTTATACGGGCAATTAGTCTATGCTGCAAAATCTACTGATGTCACTGACGTAATGTGCGAAGGCAAGTGGCTGATGCGTAATAGAAAACTTCAGACTATTGATGAAAAGCCCCTTCTTGAAAAAGCTCAAAGTAAAGCTTCTGAAATTGACGCTTACGTAAATGAACTCAAGTCCAAGAAGAGCGAATGAGTTTAACTAAAGCCCCTACTTGAGGTTTCTTCATGAAGATGCGCCCCCAAAATGCTTTAGCATTGTTGGGGGAGCTGCTGAACGTAGTGAAGCTGAGGGGGTATTTAGGACTACCCTTCCAACACTTCTAACTCTTCCAACACTTCCCACAGGCAGCGTCTAACTGTCCGCTTTTAAAAGAATTGAGAAACAAGAAAAGCCTACACATTTGTCATAAAAAGTAGAGCGTATGGGCTTTAGCCCTGAAAGCTATACGTTTATGACAATGAGTAGGCTATACAAACAAATAAATACTAATTTTTCATCAAATTACGAGTATTAGCACAGTCTCATATGTAGGGGCAGATTTTCTCTAGATGCGCCCCCAGAATTCAAGCCTACTTATTCTTGAGAAACTTTTCTTTCATCTTTAAGAAAAACTTTGAATTTTCTCTTCCGTCCTGATGGTCGCTTTCAGGCATAGGGCCTGTCATTCTTGTGATTAAGCTGTTGAGCTGAATATGGTCTTCCGAAAGATTCCACTTATTATATAAATCTTTGACCTGTTCAGCAGAAGCATTCTGATTGTACATTCCTGCTTCCTGCCGCTGTCTTTGTATTTCATATAAAGTTACAGCAGCAGCTACAGAAATATTAAGGCTCTGTACAAATCCAAGCATAGGCAGGAATATGTTTTCATCAGCAATTTCAACGATATCGTCTGAAACACCGCGATGTTCATTCCCAAAAATAACAACCCAGGGCTTGGTCCAATCTATTGTTCTGAAATCAACAGCCTTACGAGCCATATGGGTAGCTGCAATTTTATAACCCTGTGATTTTAACTTCAATAATTCAGGCTTCAAGTCATCATATAGATTCAAATCAACCCATCTTTCTGCCCCTCTTGAGATTTCCGGGTTAACTTTTTCAGTCATTTTAAAATCAGGAGTCCAGATTATTCGGCCAAAACCTGCTGCATCAGCAGAACGTATTACAGCAGACAGATTATGCTGGTCATGAATGTGATCAAGACCAATAACTATATCTAATTGTCTTTGATGAATAACCTGAGAAATTTTATATAATCGTCTTTCAGTTGGCATTTTTTATTTCCTTCTTATTAATAACGGCATTTGTCATAACGTAGCCTTTAATGATGTTCATACTGCTGATATTAAGATTTATCCAGACTTTTGAAGAGTCGAACACCGGATTGATATAGCTCATTATTGTCTTAACAAAAGCTCTTGGCTGTGTTATTCCATTTATAGTCAGCTTGGAGCAGCTAAAGTCTATTATTTTAGGTGAAACCTGTTTAATAAAGCCTTTTATTTTATATTCTGCAACAAGAAAACCTAGTTTTACCCTACCCTTACTTTGGCATTGATTGGGGGTTAAAATAATTTTTACATTTGAAAGAGCTTTTGCCCTAGGATAAAGATTCAAAACAGACAACAAATCATTTTCTGAAACCTTAACAAGAAGGTCTATTTTGGAAGCAGAAACAAATTTCAGCCTGCCCTTATCCAAATAGTCATATTCTATTACTGAATCTGGGAAACCAAAAGTCATTCTTTCTATTTCCATATCGAAGTAATGAACTTTATCGCAGATTACATCAAGCTTTTTGAATTTTAATACTCTGGTTTGTGTGGAAACAGAGTTATCATCTGTTTTTACCGGTAAATAAGCTTCTTCAATACCGTCAAATTCTACAGTCAAAGAAGCTGGGAAAGGAGTTATACGTCTAATCTGTGTTATTTCAGCCAAATTATAGTCAAGGCACTGAAATACCTGACAGGCTGAGAATTCATGAGAAGAAGAAAAAGTTTTCGTGAAAGCATATTCCAACTTTGGCTTCCAGAATAGCTGCGGGTTTTCAAAGCTGTCTGAAGCAATATTCTGAGCATATATGAAAGAGTTATTCAAAAATAACACTAGTATTAGAAATAATGCTTTAAATAAATACTTATAAATATTATTCATCAGACTTATCTCGTAAAAAAGTGAGATAAGTATATCAGTTATAGCAAAGTATTACCACTCTTTACTACAATTTTATCATAATTGGTAGAGTTGTTAGAATCGTTCGAATTGTTAATTTAATAGTGGAAAGCTTCGCTGTGGGACAGCGACTGAAGTCGCTTGTGGTATATTGTTCGGGACAGTTGGACGTGAGACATCTCAATTTAGAGAGCAGAGATAAGATTATTCTCTCATTTTCAAAATGACTCTGAAACCAAAGTCTTCACTTGTCAGATTTTCCTTAGCTTCATAACGCTTTGCACAACGACAAAAAGCGGCTTTAGATTTAAAACCGCCTCCTCTGAGTATTCTTGTTTTAAACTCTTCATTGGCAGTAGACTCTACAGCATTGCTGCACCATTCCCAGACATTTCCTAGCATGTCGTGAACACCCCAAGCATTAGCGGTTTTCTTTCCCACAGTTTGAACAACTCCGCATGCATTGGCATTATACCAGCCCAGCTTGTTCAGTTCAGTATCTGAAGAATCAGATTTTGTAAGATTTTTACCATTATTCAGAGAAGTAGAATAACCGGAACGGCAGGCATATTCCCATTGTTCTTCGGTCGGAAGCGCAAAAATGGTATTTGCAGGCCTCTTGTCTGTAGTTAATTCATTAAGTTTCTGGCAAAACTTTTGAGCGTCGAGCCAGTTAATATTATGAACAGGCAATTTATCGCCAGTAGTAATTGATGGGTTGTTACCCATAATAGCTTTATACTGACCTTGTGTAATCTCATATTTGCCGATATAGAAGCCTTTTTGGATCGATATTTTACGCTGGTTTTCATTTGCATCGCGTCCAGTTTCCTTTTCTGGGCTGCCGATAGTAAATTCCCCGGCAGGGCAGCCTATCAGAGGGAATTTAACACCATTTACAGAAACAGAAATTTTGACTCCAGCATTAATTACACTTTGGGTTTTAGCAGATTCACTATTTTTAGCAGAATTATCTGTTTTAAATGATTCATTCTTTTTAGCAGATATTTCAACTTTTTCAGACTGGATAGAATTATTAACCAAAGCTATTCTAAAACCTACCCCCGAAGACTGTGTATTTGGCGGATTAGCTCCACGACTGGCTGAACGTAATTTTTCAGGTTCAAAGAAATAAGCCCCGCCGCGAATTGCGCATTTAGAGTCATTATTAACCTTAGAAACCAGTCCTTTATCATCAAAAGCATCTAAGCACCACTCTGCGACATTTCCGTGCATATCGTAAATGCCCCAGTTATTTGATTTTTTCATGCCTACAGCATGGGTTTTGGTTTCAGAATTATGTTTATACCAAGCTATTTCATCTATTTCTTCCGCAGCGCCCTTTGGGCTGGAAAGATGCTTTCCATTATTAAATGCGGTATTAGTACCAGCACGGCAGGCATATTCCCATTGTATTTCAGAAGGAAGTGTGAATTCGTAGCCTGCAGGTCTGGTTGATTCAGTAATCTTATTAAGTTTATTACAGAATTCTATGGCATTATAATAAGTTACACGTTCAACAGGCTTTTCATTACCAACATTTTTAGAGGGGTTCTCACCCATTAAAGCAATATACTGAGCCTGTGTAATTTCATATTTGCCTATGAAAAATTCTTTATCTATCGAAACTTTATAAAGGTCATATTCGCCTTTTTGCCTTCCTACTTCATCTTCAGGACTGCTCATATTGAATTCGCCTGCTTCGCATTTTACAACGTAAAGCTTTGTTTCGTTGTTAAGCTGAAATGAAATCGTTTCATTTGCAAAAGCAGGAGATATGCTCATTACAATAGAGAATATAACAGGCAAAGATTTTTTCATAAGTTCCTCGAATTAAACAGACTTTATTCTTATTAACTTAGCATAATTGTCCCCTTTTTTAAAGGGGGTCATTTAGAGCTAAGAGATTAGAGAAGAGAGATAAGAGGATTGTTTTAGTTTCACTAAAAGTCTTCGGACTTAACTTTCTACTATTCTGCAAAATTCTCAAAAATCCCCTAGATTGCTTACGCAATCTTTCCCCTTTAAAAAAGGGGATCTTAAAGACAACACTTCCGACCCTTCTAACCCTTCCGACCCTTCCAACATCTCTAACAATTTCCACAGATTGCGACAGCAATCGTATCACAACGAAGTGTTCCACAGCGTAGCGTATCACACAATGCCAAGCAAAGCTTGGCGTGGTGAGTGAACGGACAGTAGACGCGAGACCTCTATTCTCCGCACAAGGCTAGTTCCCTTAAAGTCTATCCGAAGGTATAAATTAACAGAGACCGCGGAGGAGAATAAGGTTGAGCAAGCAACTGTCAGCTTTTAAAAGAATCGAGAAACAAGAAAAGTCTATAAGTTTTATGACAATGGGTTGCCAAGAAACTCAGTCCCCCACCAGGTCATCATCTAATTGAGAGTCTGTACGCGGTGCAATAGAACTTTCATCTTTTAAAGAGTTTTCAGCGCCAGAAATAAATATTACTTCTGCCACTAAATCATCATCAAGCTCAGCATCAGTTCTTGGAGCTAATTCTTTAGCATCAATAGAAGACTGCTTATCGCCAGACTTGGCTGTAGCAGCAGTAGTTTGATTGTTTTTACCTTTTGCTGGAGTTTTTGGTTTAGAAGCAGGCTTTACCTTGGATTTAGAAGTATTTTTCTTATTAGCAGCTTTAACAACTGGTTCTGCCTTAACTACTACAACATTTTTTGGTCTTGGAGCAGTTGTATAGGTTATTTTGTTTCCATCATTAAAACTAAGAGATTTTATTGCAGCAAAGAAAGTAATAGTTACATCTTTTACTTCGTTAGGATTCCCTCTCTTTTTAAACAATGGCTTTGCAGAACCGAAATGAATATTGTATGTACAACACATCAAATTGCTTGCACAGTATTTCAAAGGTGCTGGAATTTCCTTTAAAGTAGAAGCCAGAACAAAATTTTGAGATTCGACTTTATTAGGAACCCTTTTAATAAATTTAAAAGTTCTAGAATCTGCTGCATTTGCGGCCTTTTCTACAATATAACTGCTCAAAGTATTTTCTATTCCGTTGAATTTGCAGCGAAGGTTGGTATCATGCTTTTTATCAGGCAAAAGCATTAACTGCAAATAAGAATTCCAATAAAAATAGTTTTTTGCCTTAAAATGAATATCTTTTTTATTTATTACAGCATCGTATTCATAAGAAGGTCTGTTTTTATATCTGACTCTTAGATCGGTACTGCAACTGGCGTAAAGAGTTACAGGTTTATCTAAGGCGATAAAGTCAGCAAAACCTTGAGCATTGTATTCCATACCAACGAAAGTCAATTCTACTTCTTTCAAATTTTTCATGTCTAAAGAAGTAAAATTAATCTGTGTAGGTCCACTATATGCCTCTTTTTTATAATTATAATAGGTTGGGGCTGCAACTGCTATAGAAGATAAGCAAAGTATTAAAAAGCATAAACAAGCTATTGTTTTTTTCATTATCAAACTCCTCTTTCACAGTGATTCAAAGACTTTTAAAGCATTTTCTAAAATTTCTAGTCTTTCTTTTATGGACATAATTTCTATATATGAAACCAAAAGATATTCGCCTTTTCCTTCGTATATGTATTTACCATCTACTTTTGTTTTTATGGCTTCAGTTTTTGGCAAATCAAAAAAATCAAGAATTTCATCTTCATTTCTAGTTTTAACGACCATTGTTTCAGTATCATTATTTATTTTAACCAAATCTACGTCAATATATTCTTTTACCTGAGGAATAAAGCCAACATTTGTCTGAATTAAACTATCTGTCAGCATATAGAAATGAGGTAAGGCTTTTCCTTTCTTTTTAAGACAGCAGATTGTTTCTGTAAATTCTTCATTAAATGTAGTTGTAGGGAATCTAGGGTTTGGCTTTTCCAAGGTGTAACAAAAATCAAAGATTTGAAATTCATAATCGCCTCTTGTTCCCGATATTATATGATCTAGACATTGGTCTTTTCCACGAAGCATCATGTCAAATTGTTCATTACAATCAAGAATTTGTTCTGAAGTTTCAGTATATTTAAGACCATTTTGCTGACAGTAATTGCTCATTACTTCTTTGCGTTTTTTATGAAAAATGAAACTATAAATAACATAGCCTAAAAAAATAAAAACAATAATACCTACTGAATATCCAATAGCTTCGTCAGAAAGGCTTTTAGTTCTCATACTATTACCTCGCACCTATTCTTTAAACTATGTACACTATATCAAAAAACACACCACATAATCAATAATAAACTCTCTTTTCAATACTCATCACCAACCACAACCAGGCTCCGCATGGCAAAGTGTTACGCTTCGCTGTGGGACACTTCGTCGTGGGACGTTTCACTGTGGTAATTG
>JAFXRA010000073.1 GCA_017526725.1 Candidatus Rifleibacteriota bacterium | reverse complement strand
AGTATAGCGTATGGGCTTTAGCCCTGAAAGCTATACGTTTATGACAATGGGTAGACTACAAATTTTTAGAGATGAGAGATTAGAGTAAAAGAAATTAGGGGATTGTTTTTAGATACGCTATCGCTAAACTAGAGCAACTCTGATTCGGTCACCCTTTCGGCTTGCAAGCAAGCCACTTCCCCTCAAGGGGAAGCTTTAGGAGTATCACACCGCCAAAAAGGCAAAGCCTTTGCCAAGCTTCGCTTGGCTCTAGGCTCTAGGCTCTTCCCTCTTCAATCTTCAATCTTCTATCTTAAATCTTATATCTTAAATAAAAGCCGTGCCAATCACCATCGGTTTTTTCATGGAGATCTTTCCAGCCGTTTTCTGCAAAAGCTTTCTTTACTAATTCTGCGTTTGTAGAATTAACTCCGGAGAAAACACCCCACCCGCCTTTTTTAACCCAGGGAGAAAAATAAGGCAAGTATTCCAAAATAACCGGTGAAGTAATATTGGCAACGATGCCATCAGCCAACTGTGAAGGCTTATATTTACCTAAGTCAGCACAAATCATTTCTAATCCATCAGGAATTTTGTTTAAAGCTGCATTTTTCTTCATGTTTTCAACTGCAGCTCCTTCAATTTCGATAGCAACCCCAGCCTTTGCCTGCTTTTTCATTAAGTAAAAAGATAAAATACCGCTGCCAGCACCTAAATCTAAGAAATACTGGTTTTTAACATCCAGCTTAGACAAAAATGCAAGGCAAAGTCTTGTAGTTTCATGAGTTCCAGTACCGAATGCCATACCTGGGTCTATGAGTATAGTTGTAGCTTTATCTTCACAAGGCAAAGGAGTTTCCCAAGGAGGTCTAATAACTATTTCTTCTCCAATCTGAATTGGCTTGAAAAACTGCTTAAAATTAGCCATCCAATCCTGGTTTTCGCTATATTCTTCACTGGTTAAAGCAGTTGAAGGTAAGTTAAAATCTTTAAGCCAGTTTTGAATTCCATTTTCTATAGTCTTATAATCCTGTTCAACAGTAGAAACAATGAAACTCACAATAGTTTCGCCAGTGTAGACAAAATCCGTTTCTCCCATTCCTTCGTCTCGAATTAAAGGATTAGAAAAAGCGCTGACGCCATAGAACTCTGCCAAACCCAATAGAGGTTCTTCGTATTCAGATGGAACACTGATATTATATCTTTTTAACATTAGTATGAAGGTCCTTAAGTATTATTAATCGTATTTTTCAAGTAACTGCTTAAGTTTTGCCTGAACGACTTTGTCACTCCTAAACAGAGGCAAAGCTTTGAGTGCTGTAATAGCCTGAAGTGCTTTTTCCGGCTGTCCCAAAGCATAATATGCTTCTGCCTTGCCTAAGTATGCAAACTTATCATTCTGGTCATGCTGCAGAATTTCTTCAAAAGTCTTTAAAGCTCTGTCATTCAAGCCAACTTCTAAAAACATTCTTCCCAAAACATTTGCAGAATAAACATCATCTGGTTCGTAATTCAGAGAAAACATCAAATTATAAATAGCATTTGGGAAATCTTTGATTTCTTGATAAGCCTTTGCCAGATTGTAATAAGCAAAAGAATAGTCTGGCATTACGCTAATAGCCTTTTTAAGATGAACAATAGCTTCTTCAGGTCTCCTTAATTCTATAAGAAGTTTACCATATTGGCTTAAAGTGTAGCCATCATCTTCATCAAGATCTAAAGCAAGGGTGAAGTGTTCTTCGGCTTTTATATAATCCCCTCTTTCGTAATAAATCATGCTTAGATTCTTTAAAATAGAGGATTTGTCATCTGATGCTGCCATAGCCAGATTAAAATGTTCTCTTGCAGTATCTTCATTATCGTTTTCCAAGAGTATTCTGCCTATGTAATAATGAGCATCAGAATTGTTGTTGTCTATAGAAAGAACTTTATTGAAATGCTTCATAGCTTTATTGGTATCGCCTTCATCAATACAGATTCTTCCAAGCAAAACCATAGCCTGAACATTATTTGGTTCTTTGTTAATTATAGTATTGCAATTCTTTTTGGCTTCTTCTACTTCATCATTTTCAAATAGAACTGTGGCTAAGCTTAATTTATTATACAAATCATCAGGATCTTTTTCTAAGGATTTTCTTAAGACCTTTAAGCAGTTTTCGTAATCTCCTTTTGTTCTATAGGCTAGAGCTAATGAGTTACGTGCATATTTATCGTTTGGGTTTTGATTAACAGTAAGGGTTAATGTTTCAATAGCTTTATCAACATCGCCTGATTCCAAATAAGCATTTCCCAGCAAATAATTAGAATATAAGTCTTCTTTTTTCCCCTGGCTTTTTTGTGCATCAAGGGATTCACCCAACAAAGTCTTGACTCTTTCAAAATCGCCCAATTCTTTGCAGGCCATTGCCAGTCTGTTTATTGCGTATACATCATTTGGTTTTAACTTTATTGCTTCTTCTAAATATTTCCTTGCTTCTTCGAAGTTCTTTTGTTTAAACGCTTCACTCCCTTTTGAATAAGCTTCCTGAAAATCCATAGCTTAACTCCTTGTTCTTTAATTTAATCTATTAACTTCTAGTTTTTTCAACTAATTCATCAATTAAGTTTTTATCAACAGTACCATTACCTTTAAGAATACGCAATATCATCTGTTTTGTCCAATCAGAGGAATTATCGTATTTCTCAAAAAGTTCTTTGGATTCTTTAAACTCCAGCATTACATAAACATTATACTTTCCTTGTTCCAAAGAAAGGATTTCCAATGCTTCAAAATTAACCAAATCCTTTAATAAATTATAGGTTTCTGCACTAACTATAATATCATTTCTTGCTTGAACCTTTGCAATAGTTTTATAGTCTATTTTACTATCACCGAAATAATTGTTTTTATCTTCTCCTGATTTACTATCAGCAACATAAATCAATCTGCAAGTGTGAAGTGTAATTTTGGGTGAGAATGGCAAGCTTTCTTGTTTATTTAACTCATTCTTCAACGCCTTAGAAAACTCAACTGCTTCATAAATAGATTTTTGTTCATCCTTATCATTAAAAAGAACAAAGATTCCATCAGATTCAAACTTAATATTATGAGAAGATTTACCATTAAGCAATGTTTTTGCTAGTGTAAAACAACCTTCAATAGATTGGTTCAAAGAGTCTTTATCTATCTTACCAACCGCTTCGCCTATTCCACTAAAATAAATAAAAACAGAAACAGCAGTTTGTATATTATCTGATAAGTCTTTTGAGTCTGAAACAGCCGATGAGGAAGAATTATCAAATAAATTTACACATTCGCGATAGTTAGCCTTATTCGAAGACAAACTGGAAAACTCTTTAGAAAACTGACTTATAAACCAGTAAAGAAGCACATAAGCGAAGACAAAAACCAATGTAAGATTATTTCTAAGTGAAGAAAATGATTCGAAGGCATTATAATTCTTCCAAATTGTGCAGATAGTTCCGATTCTGTTTTTCCCGTTCACAACAGGAATCATAGCAATATAATCTTCAGACCCACCCATTTTAAAAACTGAACATTTATCAGTATTCAAAGAACACCTATAATATTCTCCTGAAGCTTTAACGCCTATCTTAGATGGATCTGTGTGGTAAACATAAACTTCATCTTTTATTATTGAGAGGGTTTCAAAATCTTTGTTTTCTTTAAGCTGTTCAACATAAGACTGAATATCTGAAAAAGACCCTTTTTCAATCATATTAACAGCGCATGGGATAAGCATCTTAGACAAACTAATACACTCATTTGATATAAAATTATCACGCCAGGCTGAATCAAACCATTTTCTGATAAAAAATGACGAAACAAAAAATAACAGAACCATGACCAAAGTCATAGATATCAACAAAACGTATCTTAGATTTAATGAAGAAAAATAATGCAGGTTTCTAACAGAAATGAAAAAAATAAAAATTAGTGAAAATATAAGTGTATTTCTTAATTTAAGATTGGTTAATTTTTCTTCTTCTGAAGTTCTAAAAAAGCCAAGTCTAAGAACATATCTGATTCCTTCGTTGGTAAAAACAGGAAGAGAAGCTTCAACCAGAGAATATCTGCCTGAAGGGTCTTTAAAAGGGGTAAGGGTAAGAAATTCAGCTTTAAGAGCATTAGCTTCAGCTATTTCAAAAATTCCTACAGGAAGAGCATAGCCTTCAGAGCGAGCTAATATGGTACCATCTGAAGAATGAACAACTGCATAAGCAACAGAATTCTGAGCTAATGCATTTGACAATTTATAACTGACATCCAGACGTTTTTCTAGAAGATAACGTATTTCTTCTGCAAGTTTCTTAGTATAATTCAGTCTCTGATTATTATAATCCTTTTCTGTTTCTTTTAAATTTAACGCAGTAAAAAATATAGAAAAAATCAAAAATACAAATAGAAACAGAAATATGAAAGCTTTTTCCCAAAGACTAGAATTTAAAAGATTCTTCATGATTTCTTAATTATTTACCATCACGCTGAATCATTTGAATAAATAAATCTGCAAGTTCGGGGTCAAACTGAGTCCCTTTGCATCTTTCTATTTCTCTTAATGATTCTTCAATAGTTAAAGCTTTTCTATAAGGCCTGTTTGTAGTCATAGCATCATAAGTATCTGCAATACTTACAATTCGAGCAAGATAAGGAATTTCTGCTCCATTTAACTTATCAGGATAGCCTCTTCCATCGTATCTTTCGTGATGATGCTTAATTATAGGAACAACGTTCTGCAGAAATTCAACACTGCCAAGAATACTAACCCCCAAAACAGGGTGAGACTTTATAACTTCAAATTCCTGGTCATCAAGACGTCCAGGTTTATTAAGAATACTTTCCGGAATACCTATCTTACCGATATCATGCAGCATTCCGCCAAGTCTTATTTTTTCCAACTCACTATTCTCTAATTTTGCTTCCTTAGCCAATCTTACAGAGAGCTCTGTAACTCTGTCTGAGTGGCCCCTGGTATAGCTGTCTTTTGCGTCTATAGCATTTGTAAGAGCAGATAAAGTATCTAAGTAAGCTTTTTCTAGATTGTTAAATAACTCTGAGTTCTGTATAACAAAAGCAATCTGGCTTCCTAGAATTTTAAGAAGATCTAAATCTTCATAAGTGAAAGAACTGTCGCCTTTTTTGTTACAAAGCTGAATTACTCCCAACAAAGTGTCTCTTGGCTTTAAAGGCACTATAATAGAATCTTTTATTACAATATCTTTTATCTTATTTATTTCACTATCTTTAAACTCTGAATTCTCAAAGGAATTAATGGTTCTAACCTGTTCATCTTTTCTAGCAGCTTTTATTAAATCAGTATAGCCATTATTAGATTCTGGAGCAAAGTCAACTTCTTTCTGAAAAATAGAATTTAGCCTTATATAATATGGATTTTCTTGTTTATTTCTGAATAAGTAAATAATAGCTACCTGACTATCAGTTCCGCCAAGAGCTATTTTTAAAAACCTGTCGACAAGAGTTGGCAGATCTATATTTGTTACAATTTCTCGGCCTAAAATAAATACATTAGAAAGAACCAGCAGTCGCTTAAACATTCTTTCATAAAGAATTGCACTTTCTAAGGAACCTGAGGCTTTTTTTGCCAATACAGGCAAAATCTCACATATATTGTCTGGTGCATCTGAATTAAGTTTTAGACCTATAACCCCTAACATTTTATGTCTTCTAACCAAAGGCAAAAGAATAAAATCATCAATGGTTAGAATATCTGATTCGTTTTCCTTCCAACGTTCATATTCTTTTTTGTAGTTTTCTCTGATTTTTCCCATCTTTTCTTCTAAAATCAGATTTGAAATACGAATATCCAATTCAGAAGGATCTTTACCAGTCAAAGCAATAAAAGAGGACTCTGCTTTGCATAGAATT
>JAFXRA010000072.1 GCA_017526725.1 Candidatus Rifleibacteriota bacterium | reverse complement strand
TGCAAATTCATCTGTGCAAATCTTTAAAATAGGATTTAAAGAGGATTCTTTTTGGGCTTCAATTATACGCCAAAATATAACAGAAAGCTTATCTTCTATATTTTGCAAACTAAAATTAGAATCATATTTTAATAGGTTACTTAATCCTGGAATATCAGAATTATGGTTTTCTTTCCACTCATATTTTTGGTATATTCCGGCAAGAATCCAGTCTAATTGTCCGCTTTTTAAAATACTGCCACAAGAAGAACATTTTATATCTTCTGTTTTATTTATTCTTGTGGAACAGTTAGGGCAGTAACCTTCTATTATTCCGTTGCTTTCTTTGCTTTTCGCGTTTTTGTTTCTGCAAAAACACCATATTTCGGTAAAACGATCTGGGCAATTC
Source organism: Candidatus Rifleibacteriota bacterium (assembly GCA_017526725.1). The sequence goes on along the minus strand of JAFXRA010000072.1, from coordinate 14,507 downwards.
TGGCTGCCTTCAAGTATCTTATTTGTCTTTATATTTCTCTTAAAGTTGATTGCCGATGCTTTTATCTCAACATAGACAGTATCATAATTTGAATTGCTTTCATATTTTTCCAGTTCAATAGAAGATATTTCAATATTTTTCATGATATCTACTATGTTTCTATCTTTCATGTCATTTATCTGAATCTGGAATTGTTCATATGTTCCATCGGCGAGTATAAACCTTACTTTACTTAAATCTTGAGATGTCCAGGCTATTTGTATTTTAGTAAAAGCTTTTTTTACTCTATTTTTAAATTTTTCCAGGTTAAAATCTGGATCTGAATGTTGTAAGCATGAAGTTATTTTTTCATTCTTTATCTTTCTGTTATATTCATCTTCATAGCCGAATGGCATTAATTTTTGGAATTTTACTATCGAACGAACAGCAAAATAGATTATTGCTCCGTCTACTAGAAATCCAATTGGGTAAGCTATGGAAAGAATTGCAAATCCAATTACATAAATGGTAATTGAAGATTCTTCTTTTTCTTTTTGGGGCCTTCTTAAAAATACGATACCAAAGCAGATTAAATTCAATATCCATAAAGTTTTATAGGTTTTGAAGAGTTTTGCTCTTTCTGCCTCGGTCATAGGTCTGCTTGGTCGGCTGCTTCTACTGCTTCTGCTTCTGGAACTGCTGCGAAAGCCACCTCCGCCTCTGCCTCCTCCGCCTCCTCCGCCAGCTCTTGCATCAGCACAATCTATGAATATAAATAAAAATGAAGTAAGCAAAAATATAAATAAAAGATGTAAACTAAGCTTCTTTTTTAGAGTTTTCATGTAATATCCTTAACTTGATTTAGCCTTATTATATCATTTTTGTTTTAAGTAATTTGCTTTTGATTAAAAATCTTTTTTCCCTTATGTATTTCTAAAATAGGTATTGAATTGATAAGCCAAATAGTGTTTAATAATAAGAGTAGAAAATTATTTTTTGGCAAGGCAGGAGGATTGATAATAATGATTAATTCATTAGAAGAACTGGCTGCTCGTGTTAAAGCCGAACCTAATAACCCTGAGATTCTAAAGGAATTAGGAAACCTTTATTTTCGTGAGGGTGATTATGATCAAGCTATTGAACAATATCAAGCCTCTTTAAGAATTGATCCGGTATTTTATAAGTCTTTATATAATCTTGGTAATACATATTATAAAATCGGTGATTACGATAAAGCTGTTGCTAAGTGGCAGGAAGCTATAAAGGCAAGACCAGATTTCGATCATGCTTACTTTAATCTGGGTTACTATTATTTCCAGCGCGGTTATATGCGTGAAGCAATAAAAGCTTTGAGAGAAGCCTCTAGAATCAGCCCCAATTCTCCTGATACTCATCATTATCTTGGTTTAGCCTATCATCAGACTGGGCAATTAAATGAAGCTATCGAAGAATTCAAAAGAGCTATAGAATTAGAAGGAACAGATCCTGATTACCACTATAATTTGGCCAATACTTACTACGATATAGCAAACTATGAAGGTGCTGCTGAAGAATGGGCAAAAACTCTGCAATATCGTGAAGATGATTCTAAAGCCAGAAACAACTACTGTGATGCTTTGCTCCAGCTTGGCAGATATGATGAAGGTTTGAAAGAAATTGATGAAGTTTTGAAGAATACTCCAAATTATCCTCCGGCTCTATGCACTAAGGGTGAACTATTAGAAAGTGTAGGCAAAATGGACGAAGCCAAGGCTATTTTCTCAAGACTTCAGGATATTATAAAAGACAATTCTGATTGGGAACTACTTGGTAAATACGTAAAAACAAAGCTTTAAGCAAAAACCTGATTCTATTTTTCCAGAAAAACAAAAAGAGAACTAATTATATAGTTCTCTTTTTTTATGCTCAAATTATAGGATGTTAAATCTTTTTCTTACTCTTCTTTTTCGAAACAAGAAAACCTGCAGGATTCGTTAAGTAGTCATACAAAGCATCTTCTGATTTGTAGTTTTTTCCTGCGTCTAAGCCATCAATAATTACTTTACCATTTGTGAAAACTTCGATTAACATGCTGTCTCCTTAGTTATTGGGATTGGGATATATTTTAGGGATTTTTACAACATAATTATTTTGAAGATTAGGTTTTAATCGTCTAGCGGTTCATATTCCTCCTCTTCTGCGGGTGGGGTATATGAGTTAATGTCTGAGCCATTAACGTCTGAGCCGGTAATGGCATCCAATAAATCATCTCCCGGAGTATCGTCATCCTGGTTGTTGTCTGCATTAGGATCATCGCCGTAGCTTTGGCCTTCTTTGCGCTTTTCTGTCCCTTTATACGGGGTATCAGAATTGCCTTGAATGCGTAATTGCTCAAGCTTGATATTTAACTGTCTTTTAACGGTATCGTTCAAACTATCGTCAGAAAGTCTTTTTACTAGTTCCGAAACAGCTTCTCCACCTCTTTTGGCAAGGTTCATGGCATCGCACCACATTGTAAAGGCTCTTACCAAATTAGGATTCTGTTCCATAACTTCTTCACAGATTCTGATAGAAGCTTCTGGATTCTTTTCCATATAGGCCTGCGCCAGTTTCAATGCTATATTATAGTTGTCTGGAAGCTGGTTAACGGCACTTTCTAATATGTTGATCGCTATTCTTCCTCTTTCAAAGCTCATTAGCTCATCTGCGGTCGTAAGCAGTATTTTTTCATGGTCGTTGGTAAATGCTATTTTGGCTACTTCGACCTGAAGTTTTTGAACTTCAATATCGTCACCTATAAATGAGGCTATTCTTAGCAGGTCTATCAAAAGTTCCGGCTCTTGAGTAACTAGCTTGTCTGGTCTCAGTAGTTGGAAAAGCTTATCTATAGTTTTCTGATAGCTTTCGCCGCTGCTGTCTTTACCTTCCGGAGTATTCTTGTTCTTGGTTGTATAGCTAAGCCAGGATTCTACCCAGGCTTTATATACTCGCAAATCGCGAGGTGCAACAGCCATAAGGCTTTTTGCAGTGTTTAAGGCTTTTATTTCCTGATTAGTTTCACAAAGAGCCCAAATATAGAGCAGATTGTCTTCCAATGAGTCAATAGGACGCTGATTTATCAGTTCTAATGCCTTATTATACTGATGCTGCTGTAGTAAGAATGTAATCAGTTCTCGTTCTAGTGCATCTTTATCAGCACCAGGCTGAGTTGATTCTTTTCTGATAAATTCTTCATATCTATCTATAGATTTGCTTTCAACAAGCAGATTCTTAATTCTGCGCTTAACAGGCGGAGTTAAGACATTTTTACTTTTTAGCGATAGAAATTTTTCTATTGCCACTTCATTATCAAAGCTATCGGTGAACCATGCATCAACAAGAGTCTTTAATTCGGCAGAAACAGGTGAATTATTATCCTGGACAGCATATAATTCAGCATAAGTTGAAGCCTTATCTTTCTTGTTGAGCATACATGAGGCATAAGCTGCTGAGAATAGCAGTTCTTTGTTGTCAGGCATATCTGCTAGAGCTTCTTCACAGAGGGTAAGAGCCTGGTCAAAAGATTCACCGCTTAAGTAAACTTTCAAATTGCTCATAAAACGACTGTTATAGTTCTTTATCCTGATTTTTGCCAAAATCTGGTTGGCTTTTGGCCCGTAAACAGGATCATAGATTATTCTCTTTAAGAACTTTTCAGCATTCTCAAAATTTCCTTGCTGAAAACAGTATTTCCCCGCATAGAAAGTAGCACCGCTGTGCTTGGGATTAAGTTTTAAAACACGCTTAATATCGTCTTTTACTTTATCTAAATTATTTACACCTGCTTCTGCTTCTATCTTCTTGAAAAGTTTATCTTCAAGATTTTCACTTTGGGCTTTAACACTGTCGTTCAAAGATACTAATGCGGTAGAAGAAATAACAGCTGCTATAAACAGGGTTTTTATATAATTGGAATATTTATTATCTTTCATAACTACTCCAATCTTTTACTTCGTTAGAAATACCTTTGGGTCTTACGTCCTGATGAAAGAGGGCCTGCAGTTCTGCTGAGGCTTTTTTCTTCATTGTTTTAGAATTAGTTACCAGTAAAATATGTTCAAGATTGCGTCTTGCTTCTTCGTATCTTTCAAGACGTCTCTGTAGAATTGCTAAATTAAATCTGGAAGGCAGATGATCAGCTACTTCAATTGCGATGAGATATTCATCTTCAGCTAGTTTATCCCAGTTTGTGAAATCTCCAGGCAATCCTTCCAGACCACGGGTTTCATAAGTCCAGCCCAATAAGAATCTTGCTTCTTCTGAAGCAGGGCGGAGTTTAACCGCCTTTCTGAATGCCCAGATGGCTTGTTCAAATTCTTTCCTTTTCAAGTATTTTTTGCCGTCTTTTATCCAAGATTCATATTCTCGACCAGAATTATTGAGCAGGGAATAGAAATTAACTTCGGAATTTCTGCCGTAAATGGGGGCTATAGAGCCTTCCATGTAAGGCTTTTTCATGCTGTTGGCAAGATAAGCCCTGCTTGTTGGCAGGAAAATTGCCAAAATTAATATAAATAGTATTACGTTTTGTCTTTTCATGTTTGCCTACTCTTATTTAAGATTCGGCAAATTTCTATCCATTCATGAAAGATTTTTTTATTATTTTATTGAAGCTATAGATTTAAAAAATTAAAAGACCATGTCTTCCATAGCTTCATCAAGCATTTTACCGGCTTGTTCGTCAGTTATGTTTTTTGCAAAAACGATTTCAGAAGTTAAAAGCTGTCTTGCTGTTTCGTATAATGATTTGTCTTTTGTGCCTAGTGGCTTTAACATGCTTCTTCTGCAAAGAAGTCTATAGACTTTTGCGACCTGAATCAAATCGCCGCTTTGTATTTTGTCGAGATAATCACGATATCTCTGATGAAAACTTTTGCTTTCTTCTTCTTCGGCTTCAGTAAAAGCTTCGCTTAAAAATTCAAACAACTCATCAATATTATTTTTGTTGTTTACAGAGCGAAGACCGACTTTGTCTGCCATATCAACAGGAACCATTACTTGCCCTAAATCACTGTAGGGGAAATCAATAACGTAGTAACTCATCAGTTTCCCTCGAATCGTTTTTTTGGCAACTTCTTTAAGAATGCCTGCCCCGTGTATTGGGTGGACGATTGGAGAACCGATTTCAAATGTACTACTATTCATCAAATGACTCCTGTTCTAGAATTAAAGTAAAAATAAAAAGGAAAGTATTAAAATATAAAAATATGGTCAGAATAATCTGTTCCCAGATTATTCTGACCATTTCACTATTTTTTTGAAATACTAGCCAATTATTTGGCCTTCTTTTCTTCAGCTGCTGGAGCTGCTGCTGCGGCTGCTGGAGCTGCAGTTGTTGCTGCTGCGGCTGCTTCTTCTTCATCATCCTTAACCTGAGATACCTGACAAATAGCAATCTTAGGATTAGTAATGATCTTGAAGTTATCTGCCTTAATGTCTGATACGTGGAGAGAATCACCAGCATCAAGAGCATCAATATTCATAGTGATAACCTGCGGAATTTTGCCTGGTAAGCATTCGATCTTAACTGATTTAACAAGAACAGTGAAGATACCGCCTGATTTTTTGCCTACTGGAGAACCAACATATTCCAAATCAACATTGACTTTAACTGGCTTATCCATCTGAACAGCCTGAAAATCTACATGTTCATATTCAGAAGAAATTGGGTGCTTCTGAGCTTCACGAACCAATACTGTGTGCTTTTCGCCTGCAAGATTCAAATCAATCAATGTATTGCGGTTTACTTTGCGAAGTTTTTCAACTTCAGCTTTTGCAACGCTGCAATGAATTGGGTTAATGTCTTTGCCATAAACTACAGCTGGAACAAGATTTTTAGCTCTGAGCTTCTTAGATGTTTCTTTACCGACTTTGTTTCTTACTTCAGCGTTAAATGTTAACTCTGCCATAGAAATCTCCTTAAAATGTTAAATTGGTTTTTGTATGGTAACATTTTTCAGTTTTTTAGTCAACTTATCCCTATTCCGTTTTCTGTCGATGCAGTACAACTACCAACTAACAAACAACATTAGCAGCAGCAACTGCATATAATCTTATTATGCTTGTGAAAAATATCACGATTGTGAAGATTTTTAAAATTTTTTGTCCATTTTTCCTTTTTCAAATGATTACTAATATAAGACCAAAATTGGAGATATAAGATTAAAAATGGAGATACAAGACTATGAAGTTGAAAGTGTTACGCTTTGCTGTGGGACTCTTCGTTGTGGGACGTTTCACTGTGGGAATTGTTTATAATCGTTCGAAGAGTTCAAGGTTCGAATTGTTTTTCTAACTAACTCTAGTTTTAACAATTTGAACGATTCGAACAATAAGAACTTTTGTTACGTTATTCTCAGTGACTGTGAAACAGCTTTCCAATAGAGGCTTTAGCCTCGTCAAACTATTTTTGTAAAACAATTAAAAAAGAAGGTATTTGAAATGGAAGAAATAGATGAAATAGAAATAGCTATCAGGCTTAGCAGAAGCAAAGGGGTAGGGGCTGCAGGTTTTAAAAGACTTATTGATGAGTTTAAGCTGCCTTCTGTAGCTAAAGAAAACTGGCTGAGGGAACAATCTGAAAGAAAGCTTAATAAAGTCAGTCTTGGTAAGAATTCTTCAGAAGAGCAGATAAATAATACTCTTGAATATATAAGAGAATCCAAATGCATTGCTCGTTATTATGGGCAGCTTGGATACCCGGAACAGTTAAAAGTTCTTACTGAGCCACCACCCATTGTCTATATGTCCTCTGATTTGAAGACTATGCCATTGGCTGCTGTAGTAGGCTCAAGAAAAGTTGATGGTTTAATTATAGAAAAGGCAAAGTATTACACAGAAAAACTTGTAGACGAAGGTTATGGTATAGTCAGTGGCGGAGCTGTTGGAATAGATGAAATATCTCATGAAACAGCATTGAAAAAGAATGCTTATACTGTTGCTGTGATTGCAAACGGTATAGATGTTGTTTACCCATCAAACCATAAAGAACTGTTTGAAAGAATAAAAGAGAAGGGGCTTCTAATTACTGAATTAATGGTTGGGGCAAAACCTCATAAAAGCTTTTTCCCTACAAGAAACAGACTAATAGCAGCGATGGCAGATATAGTCGTAACTTTACCTGCTTCTAATTCTAGTGGCACTCTAATAACTATGAATTGGGCAAAAAAGTTAGGTAAAAAAGTTATTTGTCCGCTATAATAAAAGTATTTATTTGGTTGATTTTCTTGTTAAACCAAAGGCTAGTAAACTAATTATATGAAATATACTTTGTTTACTAGCCTTCTAATTAACAATAAGTGAGATAGAAGATAGAAGTTTGAAGATTGAAGAGATCTTATATCTCAATTTTTGGTCTTATAACTTATATCTTATTTAAATCAATGACAGCCACCGCAATGACCGCAGCATCCGCCGCAACTATGCTGTGGGCGTTCGCTAGCATCTTTAATGTCTACTATTTCAAGTTCGAAAGTAAGGTTCTTACCAGCTAATGGATGGTTGGTATCAAGTTTAACAGTTTCGTCATTGAAATCTGCTATTGTAGCGAGAAATTCCTGACCATCCTGTGGAGTTACAACAATCTGCATACCTTTTTCTAAATCTGGTTTTTCACCGAAATTAGATACGGGAACATCAAAAACAGCCTTTTCATCATAAGGACCATAACCTTCTTCTGGAGTAAGTTTTATAGTCTTCTTTTCTCCTTTAGCCATGCCTAAAACGCCGTTTTCAAAGCCGCCGATAAGTCCGCCTTCACCTACTACGAAATCAAGTGGTGAACCATTAAGGCTGGAATCAAAAACTTTACCGTCTTCAAATTTGCCAGTGTAATGAACAAAAACCCAATCGCCATTTTTTACATTAGTCATTATTTTTTCCTTTTTGCTGTTTCCAGCCGTAAATTTTTATGGCTACAATACTTTAATTGTTAAACTAAGTCAACAAAAATCATAAAACAGGCTTGCTCTATTTCATTTTATTTATTATTATACTATGTACACAATTTCTTGAACGTCGAAATTAGTAACACTTTTTATTTAAACTTTATCGGAGGCATTTGATGCTGACTGGTCGTTGGACTGATGTAAACAATGTACCCCTTGTTAGAGAAAATATTTTAAAACCCGGTAGTCTTCATACTCTATTGAATGAAGCTGTAACAAAGTTTGCTGACAAGCTTGCTTTCAAGATTGGCGATTTTAAGATGACCTATAAAGAATTAGGTTATGTAACCTCTAAAATTGCAGGTAATCTACGCCTTTGTGGTTTAGAAAAACAGCAGAGAGTTTTAATATTCCTTCCGAATACACCTCAAACAGTTATTGCTATTTGGAGTGTTGTTATAGGCGATTGTACCTGTGTTATGACTAATCCTTTGTATTCTGAAAGCGAATTATTGCATCAGATTACTGATTCCGATTCAAAAATAATCATAACCTGTGATTTGCTCTTATCTAAAGTAAAGGCTATTTTAGACAAAACAGAAGTTACCGATGTTTTTGTTGTTAAATTGTCTGATGAAGAACAGAATTTTGACAACCCCAAAATTCATCCTTGGGAAGATTTGCTTAAGGAAAACCGTGGTTATTACTGCAAAACCATCAATCCTCAGACAGATTTAGCTTTTCTCCAGTATACTGGTGGAACAACAGGCGTTTCTAAGGGCTGTATGATTACTCATGCAAATGCATTGGCTAATTGTCAGCAGGTTTGTTCAATGTTCACTAAGCATTTATTTGAGGGTCAGGAAGCATTCATCTGTGTTCTCCCATATTTCCACAGCTATGGTTTAATGGTTTCTGTTTTGTTCCCGACAATGATTGGTGCAAGTCAGACCCCGTTGCCTCGTTTCAGTCCAAAAAGCTTTTTGGCAACAATTCAAAAAGAACGCATTACAGCAATGCCATCAGCTCCATCTATTTTTAACGCATGCATTACTCAAAAAGATATAGACAGCTATGACCTTTCTTCTTTAAAAGTTCTGATATCTGGTTCTGCTCCGCTTTCTCTTGCAAGCATGCAGGCATTTGAAAAGAAAACCGGCGCTATTATTTCCGAAGGTTACGGCTTAAGCGAAGCTTCTCCGGTTACTCACTTCTCAAATATGGATTTACCGAAAAAAGAAGGTTCTATCGGTATGCCTCTTCCATTTACTGAAGCAAAAATAGTAGATGTTGAATATGGTATTAAGGAATTAGGTCCTGGCGAACAAGGCGAACTCTGCGTAAGAGGACCTCAGGTAATGATGGGGTATTATAACCAGAAAGTTGAAACTGACTTGGTAATACGCGATGGCTGGTTGTACACAGGCGATATAGCTAGATACGATGAAGATGGTTATTTCTTTATTACTGACCGTAAAAAAGACCTCATTATCTGTGGTGGATATAACGTCTATCCAAGAGAAGTTGAAGAAGTTCTCTATAAATATCCAAAGATTAGAGAAGCTGCTGTTATCGGCTCTAAGAGCGAAACAAGAGGAGAAGTGGTTAAGGCTTTTGTTGTGTTGAATGAAGGCGAAACTGCTGATTCAAAAGAAATTATCGCTTACTGCCGTCAGAATTTAGCTAACTATAAGGTTCCTAGAGAAGTAGTGTTCATGGATAATTTGCCCAAGTCTGCTGTTGGTAAGATTCTTCGCAGACAATTACAGGATGTGAAATAAAAGAAAGTTGAGAATACTCTATGCAGATTAAGTTTACAAAAAATGAATTGGAAAAACTCCTTGAATTGTTGAGTATAGCCGATTGGGTTCTTACTTCAATGGATGTTGAAGAAGACGAAAGAAAAGATGATTATTTAAAGCTTTTGCAGAAACTTTATCATGAAGCTTACGAAAATGGCTTGACTAAAGAAATCGAATATGATGAAGAAGCAAAAGACTATTTCTTAAGCGAAGACTGGGAAGAAGAAACTCAGGTTCGTGATTTCATCGAAGAATATGAAGATGCTTCTTTCTGGGAAGAATTAACCTTCAGACTTGCAGATCGTGACATTGACAGAAAAATGAATGGCAAGCCGCCGAAGAATTTTGAAGAACATGTTGCCATGTTTACAAAAATTCAGAGCAAATATGAAGAAGAATTTGAAAAGAATAGGTTAGAAAATCTTGAATTGGTATCTGCTAAGAAAGATGCTAAAAAGGCTCCAGCCAAAAAGCCGGCTGCTATAAAAACTACAGCTAAGAAAGCTGAACCAGCAAAAAAAGCTGCTCCAGCCAAAAAAACAGCAGTGAAGAAACCTGCTGCCAAGGCTCCCGCTAAGAAAACCAAGAAATAAGCTTTTAATTAGCATAAAAAAGAGATTATTCACAAACTCTAATAAAGCTTGTGAGTAATCTTTTTTTATATTTAATAAAAAAATAAAGCGTCCCGTTTGAGGGACGCTACATAATTCGAACTTAGTCTTTTGCAAAGTTTTCAGGTGTCTGACCAGAGAAAACGCCCTGATATTTTCCAGAGCTTTCACAACGTTGGAAAATAAACTGGCATACTGGTGTGCCAGGAATGAGATTTAGAGCGATAGGACCGAAATTTGAAATTTCAAGAACCTGATGGTTGCTTATACCAGGTTGCATGAAAGAAGCTGAAATATGAACGAGAAGGCCTACACGGGCGAAACGGCTTCTTCCTTCTAACCAACCGGAAATACCATCTCCAAGAGTTATTTTTTCCTGAGTAATACCTAAAACTGTTTGTCCAGGCTTAATTGTCAGCATTTCACCTTCTGGAACCAAAAAGCCTTTTGTTGCTGCTTTAAAATCCATATCTGCAGTAAGGTTTAGTGTGTTAGGCAAATGAACGAAAACGCGGAAAGCGTTGGACAAATGGAGGTCTATACTTGCAGGACCTAGCATTTTTTCGTTGTAAGGTTCAACTTTAATTGTTCCTTTTTCAATTTCTTTAATAATAGCTTCTTTACCAAGAATTCCCATCTATTAATTTCTCCTATTGTTACAACTTTTGGGACTTTATTATACCACGCATTTTAAATTTGTGTATATAGTGATTTGTAATTTAATGTTAATTCCACATGGTTTTGGGTGGAACAAATGATTCTAGTTTATCTTGAAACTCTTTATCCATTGGGGTAAAGAAATCTAGTCCGGTTTGTCTTTCTATTTCATCTACAGAAGTAAGAAATTCATTCAAGATTTCTTTCCCGGTAACATTCTGAGGAACTATAAAAGGTAAAACTCTAACTTTACCTTTGTCTTCATCTATCAGTATTTTGTAAAATGCGTCTGGAATTTCAACTTGTTGGTTAAGTATTTCTACGTGCTGATCAAATATTGGACCGGTTATAATCCAAATCCCGCCGAATTTATTGGCGTAACCTTCTTCCAATCTTTCTAATCTTTCCCAGACTTTTCTGTTTAAATCAGGCTTTTGTGGGCATATATTTGACATCAGGAAAGTTTCTATCTGACCTTTTTTGCCATATCTAGCTGCAATAGCTGAATTAGGACACATGTGACCTCTGTCATAGCCTGTTTTTGAATAAACCTTTTGGTCTATTCTAGCCTTTGTTCTGAAATCAGGGTGGAATCCTCCCGGTCTCGGCAGTTTATTCTGCCCTTTAAAGTAATCCAGTCGGTATGCAACCCACATAGGGTTTCTTTTTTTCTCGCTATAAGCAGAATAGTATGAGGAATTTTCCAAAATATTCAAATCTAGTATTGTGCTGGGTTTCCCACCGTATACAAGATTTTTAAATCTGTTAGTTGCTTCTCTTAAGCCTGGATTAATCGGCTGCCATTCTCTAGCAGAAGAAACAAATTTATGTTGATATTGTGGCGAGATAGACCCGGATTTGGGCTTAGAAATCTGATTATCAGGGCTTTGAGATTTCTTGGGATAATCTTTGGGCTGAGAGGCTTTTACAGGTTCTTTATCTGTATAAGTCTTAACTTCTAGTTTTTCTTTCTCTTTTTCTGCGTTTACATAAACAGTTTTTGTTTGAGGTTTGTTGGAACTTTTTGAAAAAGGTTTTTTAAATACTAAGAATAAAATTCCAGCAGAAAGCAGAATGACTAAAACAAATATCCCGATCATAAGAGCAGGAGACATCTCTTTTTTTCTGGGTTTATTCGTAAAAGGTTTTGGTTTATTCCCTTTTGGATGAGATGTTGTTGCTCCTGGCTTTTTTTGATCGGGCATTATTTATTTGTGGTCTTTGCAATTAGTTACCTTGCGGATAACATCACATAGTTCGTCAATAGTCAGTTTATGGAAGTTCTGCATGTCTTCTAATGAACGTGCAGACTGAGCATAGCTTTTACAGCCTATTCTGACTGGATTTTTGAATCCAAGAGAAGCTATGAAACCGCCTAATCCTGTTTCTCGTCGATGGTCTTCCAGAGTGAAAACATATTTATATCTTGCAATTGCATTTTTAAGGAATTTATTTTCGTCACTGTAGCGTAAAACAGGAATTACATCTAATGCTATGTTTTCATCAAAAAGCCTATCAATAGCTTCTAATGCATTACTTAGCATGTGGGGTCCACTTGTAAAAACTATACAGCGGTTATCCTGATTTTCTATTTCCGATTTATATATGCCAACATTATCGAAACAGTAAGGAATATCAAAGTTTTCATTGCAGGGCGTTCTATGAAGTCTTATATAAGTAGGCTTAGAATGGCCTGTTTCTGAGAATTCCTTCTTCATTCTGCTTATTGTGGCTTCAAGCATTTCGCTGGTTGTTGTTTCGTCAACAGGTTCTAATATTTCAATTTCACCTAGGCTGAACATCAAACCTATGTCTGTAATAGACTGGTGGCTTTTACCATCGGTAAAATAGTCTGTCCCAGAGTAGTGACCAGCAAATATTACTGGAAGTTTTTCGGTAACAACTGAAAATATCTGGTCTAAGCTTCTTTTATAGAAAGATGCATAGGTATTAACTACAGGTATTTTCCCGGCTAATGCCAGGCCTGCTGCGATTGAGCACATGTCCTGCTCGCTTATTCCTACTTCTAAATATCTGTTGGAAAAAGTATCAGCAATTTTTGTCAGTTTGCATGATTTTTCCAAGTCAGCGTCAAGAACATAGATGCTTTCGTCGTTTTCTCCTAATTGTAATAAAGCATCTGCAAAAGCTTGTCCTGTAGATTTAACCGAATTTAATAATGGAATAGCATTAGCATTGGCATTAAATGCAGCTTGATTACTCTTGTATTCATCAAATAAGAATCGTAAAGCTTCACTGTTTATGCAGGTTATTAATTCTTCCAACATTTCCATATATTCTGAATCTGTTGGAATTTGGCTATGCCAAACTCCTGTTCTGGGCGGAATGTTTCTTTCCATGGCAGTTAGCTTAGTTCCGTGCCCTTTTTGAGTTGAAGCGATAATTATAGAAGGTGATGGGTCTGCCAATGTTTCATCTATTGCTTCACATATCTGATTAGGGTAGTGACCGTTAATTTCTCTGACTCTTAGGCCGATTCCTTCAAAGACCATTGCCCAGTTTCTAGCATCTTTTATATCTGCAGTTGAACTGTCTGATTGTAAATGGTTACGGTCTATTATTGGAACAATACGGTCGGGATTAAACTTTCTAAGGCTGAGTAAAGATTCAAATACCTGACCTTCCTGAAGTTCACCGTCGCCAATAATTACGAAGACAGGGTCTTTGCGGCCGTTGTCTCTGTTGCTGATTGCAGTGCCTATTGCTTTGGAAAGACCCATTCCAAGAGAACCACTGTCGCAGTCTATGCCGGGAATATTTCTGTCACAGTGTGCCGGCAGACCGTATATTTTTTTGTAACTCTCAAGGTTGTCCAGGCTTATAACACCTAGACCAGCCAGTATGGCATATTGAGCCATTGCAGCATGGCCTTTCGAGAGATAAACCGACCCTCTGGCAGTTGTTAAGGTAAGTGGGTCTGTAATGTAACGGTGATAAATGCAGGTCAGTAGTTCCATGCAGGAAAAGCAAGCGCCAAGCCAGCCGTGATTAGCCGATTTTAAACCTGCGAGACAGTTGATTCTATGAATATTAGCAATAGTTTGAAGCTTGTCTACATCATTCCCTAGAGATTTTATAAATTCACTTTTTACTTTAAAGGTATTCATAAGTAAACTCAGTTCTTGGTCTTTGGAATATATCTCACTGATTGAATTGACTTAAGGTTGTTTGCTTTATTTTTCTTCAGCATATCGATTAATTTTTCTCTTAATGCAGGATTCTGATAAGTGTTGTCAGCATTTGATTCAACATTTTTTATTATTGCATCATAGTCTGGCAAGTATTCAACGTCGCCTTGAACTTTTATGCTTTTATCCTGAGCCTGATTCGGAGTTATCGGAAGAATAAAATCAAGGGTAGCGCCTTTCCCTTCACTGATGGTTTCGATATTAGTAATGTTGGGAACCGGCTGTAGTTCGTCATTTCCAATAACTTTAGCAGTTAGTTTTACATTTTTAGCTGTGCCTATCAGAGACTGGACAGATAATCTGTAAGTAACAGTGTTGTTGGTGCAAGAGGAAATAATTAACTTT
>JAFXRA010000071.1 GCA_017526725.1 Candidatus Rifleibacteriota bacterium | reverse complement strand
GTGTTTCTCATGTTCCCCTGATGCCTTTTGTTATAGCTTCTATTTTGGGAAGAGGCGGTCGTTTCTATCTTGTAGGCCTGCTTTTCAAGTTCTTCGGTCCAAAGGTCAAAGTATTCATAGACAAATACCTTAACATTCTCACCATACTTCTAGTGGTAATCTATGTTTTAGCCTTCTATCTCATACCTAAGATCTTCGGAGCTAAGTAAGCCGGTTATCGGTTACCCGTTGCCGGTTGCCTGATGCGTGTGGGAAAAGAGGTAACCACGATGCTGCCCCGCAATGCGGGGAAGCTGGATTTGGCGTAGCCAAAGACTGAAGGGGGAGCAATGCCTTAGCATTGCGTTAATACTTAGAAAAGAAACGCAAAGCTACCGCTTTGCTCCCCCCTCAGTCAGCAAGCTGACAGCTCCCCCAGTAATTTTACCAAAATTCTGGGGGAGCATCTTCTGTACTCCAATACCTAATCACGCCAAGTTACTCTTTACTCTATTCTTCCTTCTGAGAAGTAGGCTTTCTAAGGGTAAAGTAGCAAAGCGAAATAGACAGAATAATAAACGCTATTAAGCCTCGAATGTTTCCTGATGGGTGTTCTGAAGCAGAGACTAATTTGCCGTCTGACACGGTTAAATAAGCCTTTTCATATTTGCCTAGAGTTACTTCCTTTTCAACCGCAGTATCATTATAATCGCCTTTTATCTGGTATTTATTGCCTTCTTCAGACTTAATATCAGCTATTCCAACTTTATAATACTTTTCTGTAAAGGGCTGATTGTTGATTGTTACATTATTAAGCTGAGCTTCAATATGAATACCAGGACGGTTTATTGGTTCAAGAATACCTGAGAGATTATTTGCAAAGCCCATTACAATCATCATTAGAACGCCAAGCAAAGCTGCACCAGCAATTAAACCCGATGAATAAAGAACACCGGATTCTCTCTTTTCATCAATCTGCGGGTCATCTTTCTTTCTGTCAACCCACCAGCGAATCAAACCGCCGACCATAATTGGTGTTGAAACAGAGATTGGCAGGTAAAGACCGACTGCAAAACCCAAAGCGTTTATTCCAAGCATTTCTACAACCAAAGAAATAAAAGCACCACAGATAACCAGCGCCCAGGGCAAGTTTCCACCAATAACGCCGTCTATAACAGTTCTCATAAGATTAGCCTGAGGCGCATTAAGTTCACCATGAATAATGCCGTCTTTAAGCAAATACATTACAAAACCCATTGTAAGACCTGCTGTGACAGCGCCTATTACTTCGCCCAACTGCTGATATTTTGGAGTGGAACCAATTAGAAAACCTGTCTTTAAGTCCTGTGAAGTATCGCCTGCAATAGCAGCAGCTATACAAACGAAAGCACCAACAGTCAAAACAGCTATTTTGGCATTGGGCATAGCAGATAATCCGCTGATAACAAATATAACACTGGTAAGAAGAAGAGTTGCGATAGTCATTCCTGATATTGGATTAGAAGAAGAGCCTAAGAGACCAACAATTCTAGAAGACACTGTTACAAAGAAGAAACCGAATAAAACAACCAGAAAACCAGTTACAAGAGATAACCAGAGGCTGTCTACAAAAACAAGAGCTTTCATATATATGGCGGTGGCTATAACCAAAGCTGCAGCAGCACCAAAAACAATCTTATTAGATAAATCGGTATCTGTTCTCTTTGAAGAGCCTGCTTCTTTGTTTCCTAATGCCTTAAGACTTGTCTTAAAAGTTGAAATCATCATCGGGATGGATTTAAGCAGTGAAAGAATACCAGCAAAAGCAACTCCGCCGGCACCTATGTATTTTATGTAATTGCTCCAGATGTCCCCTGCTGACATTTGACTAATCAACATATCTGTAGCTGGGTAAATAGCAACTGTAGTATGTTCGCCAACCAATGCAATTAAGGGAATAAGAACCAGCCAGCCGAATATAGCACCGCCCAGCATTATTGCAGAAATCTGAGGGCCTATAATATAACCCACACCAAGTAATTCAGGGGTAATTTCGCCAGATATTTCAGCTTTTTTATAGCCAGGAATAGCAGTTCCAATTTCTTTGTTCCATAAACCCCAGAGATTGCCATGCATTAAAGCCTGATATAAAGCACCTATACCCATGCCCCAAAAGAGAGTCTTTGCCTTAGAAACATCACCCTGCCCCGAAACAAGCACTTCTGCGCAGGCTGTTCCTTCTGGGTAAGGCAATTTGCCATGTTCCTTGGATATAAAACTACGCCTTAACGGAATCATAAAAATGACGCCGATTAAACCGCCAATTACAGCCATTAATGTGATTTCCAGCTTAGAAATTTCTGCTCCCCACAAAAAGAATGCCGGAATAGTGAAAATAACGCCTGCCGCTACCGATTCGCCAGCAGAACCGATTGTTTGAACCAGATTTGTTTCTAGAATGGTTCCGCCTTTGAAGAAAATTTTGAAGATAGCAACAGCCATAACTGCCGCGGGAATCGAAGCCGATACTGTTAAGCCGACTTTCAGCCCTAGATAGGCATTGGCAGCACCGAAGATTATTCCTATTACTATACCAATAATAATGGCTTTTAGTGTAAATTCAGCTGGACTTTCACTAGCAGGAACAACGCTAGGATACTGATCTCCATCTATTTCCTTATAGGCTAAGGGCGACAATTTCTGACTATCACTCATAAAGCTCTTCTCCGAGTATAAAAATTTTCTTCAATTCTTCGTTTCCGAATTACAAAAACTCTTTTAAAATATTATTCCAACCAAATACGACGGTATTGCAAAGCACATTCACCCATAGCACCAATATTCAGACCGTGTACATTGGGTTGATGAAGAATATTCAAAGTGTAAAAATACATAAATACCATTGGCGCGTCTTCGACAATCAGCTTTTCAGCCTTTTCGTATATTGGAACACGTACAACCAATTCGGTTTCATTTCTAGCTTCACTCAAAAGCTTATCAACTTCGGCATTGCTGTAATGACAATAGTTGTAGCCATTTTCTATATTAGAAGAATGGAACATTGTGTAAAGAAGCCCGTCTGGATCAGGGTAATCTATTGTCCAGCCCAATCTGAAAAATGGAACTTCACCTTTTTCTATGCTTTCTAAGTGCTTTTCAAAGCCAATTACACTAAGTCTGCATTCGATTCCCAAATCTCTAAGATTGGCAACAATAAAATCTGCGACTCTGCTCTGAAGCTGGTCATCATTTATTTCAAGTGTAATTACCGGGAAGCCTTTGCCGTCTGGATAGCCAGCTTCAGCCAACAACTGCTTTGCTTTTTGCAAATCATAGAAATAACCAGATAAAAGAGGGTCATGACCAGGAATCCCAGGTGTGAGAACACCATTGGCAGACTGAGCTCTGCCATTTAGAACCAGCTTAACAATAGATTCGCGGTCTACTGCAAAATTCAAAGCCTGTCTGACAAGCTTGTTGTCAAAAGGCGGCTTAGTGACATTCATTCCCAAGAAATTGAGCCCCCAAAGATTCGATTCTTTAATATATTTGGAATATTGAGGGTCATGTTTCATCTTCTGATAAACATTGTCAGGCAGATCAACATGCTGAAGTTTCCCAGCCAAATACTGGTTAAAGCGGTCTTCTTCTTTTGGAATAATTACAAATTCCATTCCATCAAGCCATGGTCTGCCTCTGAAATATTCTGTATTTGCTTCAAGAACATAACGATCTCCGATTTTGCCTTTCCACTTGAAAGCGCCTGTTCCAACAGGCATATTTTCAAGGTTATCAGCATCTTCATGAGGAACTATAAAAGCATTGCTGACACACAATATTGATATGAAAGGAGAAAACGGATGTTCCAATTCAAACTGAATTGTGTCGCTTGCTAAAACATGAATACCGGCTAAGTCTTCTGCCTTGCCTTCATAATAGTCATTGGCACCCTTTATAATTCTGAAAAAGCTGTTTTCATGATTTGATTTTGGAGCCAACAAACGTTTGAAAGAATATAGAACGTCTTCTGCAGATAGTAGTCTGCCACCGTTCTTAGTAGCAATATTATTTACAATTCTATGAAATCGAACGTCTTTTCTAAGTTTAAAAGTATATACAAGCTTGTCTTCACTAATCTGCCAACTTTCAGCCAAACAGGGAACCACAGTGTCTGAAGCACTGAATTCAACTAGACCGTCATAAAGCTGGCGGCATATTTCGTTTGAATTAGATTCCTTTACCTGAGCAGGGTCAAGCAGTATATAAGGGTCAGGGAAAGCACGTCGATAGATTCCACCATATTTTGGACCTGCTTCTTTTTTCACTTCTTCTTTAGGCTTTTCTGGTTCATCACAAGCAGTCAGCCCTAGAACAAAAATCAAAGATAATATGAATACAAGCCTTTTAAGCATAAACAAACCTCAAATCTGTTGGTGGATTATTTATTTTATCACGATTGAGCCATCGTAACAAGGTTTTGTTGACAATTTCAAATCTGCCCCAAGTTTGGGCTAGCTAAGGGCAACTATCTTCAAGTGTTACGATACGCTGTGGAACACTTCGTCGTGGGACAGCGACTGAAGTCGCTTGTGGGATATTGTTCGGAACTGTTGGACGTGAGACATCAAATTAGAGAGCAGAGATAAGAGTTAAATAGATTAGGGCTTTGATGATTTTCCAATCAATCTTTGGTTGCTAGTAATTGTTGGTTATACAAGTAAACTTTCGTTTGCTAAACATTCCTCTTATCTCTAAGCCCTGCTCTCTTATCTCTTTTAATAAAGATACCGCGGAGGAG
>JAFXRA010000070.1 GCA_017526725.1 Candidatus Rifleibacteriota bacterium | reverse complement strand
GTTTATGTTAAGGAGTATTTATGAGAAATTATAAAGGCTTTTTTAAATCATATAAGTTAGGCCTAACTGCTGTTGTATTGGCAGCATCTTTAATAGCATCCCCTTCACTTTATTCCGGTCCTTTTGACGACGAATCTATCTCTGTATCAGAAACCGCAGATACCAGCACTGTTTCAAATACTGATTCAATAAAAATCACCATTACTGACACAAAAACTGCAGAAGAAGCCGGTATCAATGAAATTCAAGAAGGCTATCCCATTAACGGTGTAGTAGTAGCCAATACTCTCAGACTTCGTTCATGGCCTTGGGGTGAAGTAACAGCCAAATATCATAAAGGGCAAAGCCTTAAAGTTTTAGGCGAATCCGGTGAATTCTATCTTGTAGAAATAGACGGCCGCCAGGGCTATATGCATAAAAGCTATATCACCACAGACAAAGCATCAGCCTCATATGCTGCTCCTACATATCCTGGCGATACCAGATCAGGCGGATACGTTCCGTTAAAAGACGGTGTACAGGTTTCAAAAACCGGTAAAACCCAAGAAAGCAGTTCAAATACAGGTTCTAGTTCAACAGGTTCCACCAATTCTTCAGGAAGCGTAAACAATATTTCTACTGCAGACTATACTGGTGTAACAAAAGTTATTTTCGATATAGTTAAAAAATTCTGTGATGCAAACCAGCAATATGTTCTTGGAGCTGCTCACAGCAAAAATTCCGGTTATGCTACAAAATCAGACTGTTCTGGTTTTACAGGTCAGTTCATAAATAAGCTTTCTGAAATGGCCGGAGTTAATCCTGTAATAGGAAACAGCTTCCCAACTTCTACCAATTATGCAAATTCTCAATATACTCAAAAAGTTACTGGTGCTTTCCCACCACCAAATCCAAAAGATTTGATTAAACCAGGCGACATTTTCGTTATGAGTAAGAGCAGCCCAAGCGGTTATGGTCATGTTGGCGTATTCATGGGCTATAACTCAGCCGGTCAGCCTTTAATCGCTCACTCAACCACAAGAAAAGTTGACGGAAGCACTACAATTGGTAATTTAGGCACTACAGGCGTCAGAGTTGAAGTAATACCATCATGGTATAACAAAAGATGGATGGGCGTATACAGACTCAACAATATGGATCAGATAGCCAAAAACTTAGAAAGCTAAAAAATGTTCTCTAAAAAACTTGCTGCAACGTTTGTATTATTGACTTCACTTCATTTTATGTATCCCTGCTATGCAGAAGATGCCAAACAGATAAAGTTTTCCAATTATATGGAGTTTCAGAATGGAAGCGATTCTGCAAAGCTTCTTTGGATAACAGAACCTGACGGTACACCCAATATAGGTGTATTGCAATGCCCAATGTCTTTTGTAAGCTTAACAGACGGCAATACCTGGATAGCAGATACTCAGAATGCACGACTTTGCCTATATTCCAAAGAAGGTAAAAATATTAAAGAAATAAACCTTTCGGATTTAGGCAAAAAAGCAGGATTAGCAGACCCTCCCGCCATTGTAGATATATGCCTTTCAAATGGGAATATTCTGGCTGGAGATGCTGCAAGCAATTCTGTTCTTGAAATCAACCCAGAAACTCTGGCAATACGTGTTTTCAAATCACCCGGAACAGATAACGGCGGCTGGTTTCAGATATCTCACCTCTTTACCGCCAACCAGCAGAGAATCTATATAGACGATCTTGTATTAGGTAAAATAATTGTTCTTGATAAAGACGGGAAATATCTAGGCGATAATGCAGCAGCATCTATAGCTGTCAGTAAAACAGATTCCAGTATGGCTTCAATTCATTATGTTGAAGAAACAGATGGAGAAGCAGAAGCAAGCTATTACCAGATTACTGTAAACAAAGGCTTTGCTACTCCGTGGTATCCTGTAGTTAACATAAATTCTGATAACGAAAGCATAATTTACATCAATATTATTGGAATCGACAAGAATAATGATATTTATGTGCTTTACGAAACAGAAAGCACTCGCTTCTACAAAGTCTTCAACATGAAGGGCGAATTGCAGAAAAGCTTTACCGCTTATCCTATGATTCCTATGATAAATCCTGCCAGACCTGATTGGATAGATGAAGATGGAAACATTTATTCTGCGGTCGTGGTAGGCAACAGTTTAAAGATATTGAAGTATACTAATTAATCTATAAAAAGACAGATTCTAAGAATCTAAAAAAAAGAGAATCAATTATAAAAAAAACTTGATTATCATTGATGACCAAGTTTTTTTATCTTTAAAAGGCTTTAAATATTTATCATCAAAAAGAGATTTAATAACCCTGCTCTTGAAATAACTGTTAAATAATATAACTACATCTTAAACAAATATGATAAAATTTAAAACAGTGTTTTAGCATAAAGAGGTTTTAAATGAACAAAGATAGACTCTTCTTATTATTAACTGTCTTTTTTTCCTTAGTAAATTGTACATTACTTGCAAGTATTGATATGAAATGTGATTTATGTGGAAAAGATATAAAAGTTGAAGGCCAGCATATTAACAAATATTTCAGTGATCCAAATTTATCTTTTGAAAAAGATATCAATTTAATATACCCAATGATATTCAGCTTTCCAACTCTTGTAAAATGTCCGCATTGTTATTATATCTCTGTTCCAAGCGAGATATCAAATCAAGCAAATAAAGAGAAAATTCAAAATTATATAAATACTCACCCTGAATTAAAGGAAGATTTATCCAATAAGCCCTGGATGCAATATGAACATGCAGCTGAAATGAGTATATTAAATTCCGATCCCAGTATTATAACAGCTAGATGTTATCTGTTGGCAGCCTGGGTATCTAATAAGGAAAAGCCATTAGATAGATTTCAAATTGATGAATTAACCAAGCTTATTCCTACAAATATATTATCCAGTTTTCTAGAAAATCCTCCTATTACTGATTTTAATCATGGTCCTTCTAATATTGACT
>JAFXRA010000069.1 GCA_017526725.1 Candidatus Rifleibacteriota bacterium | reverse complement strand
TGAATTCGATGAATTTCTAATAGATTATTTAAACATTTAGAAACATTATAATCTAAAAAATCATCTATATTTTGCAATGACAAATGAATAAAGGCTAGAATAAATATTATAGGAAGCAGAATTATTATACTTAAAATACAGACTAACTTTTTAGTAATGAACAGGTTAAAAGTATTTGTTTTTTTTAATAGTTTTAAAGCTAAGAAAAAATAAACAATACTTATAAGTATGGAGAATAGAATTAAGTAATTAATATATTTTTCTAGATTTGTTAAATCTTGTGGATAATTGATTCTTAGTTTGAATTGTTTGTTTAATAAATCTGTATAATCAGCATTATTATTTAATTTTTTGTATGAATCAACATGATTAATAAAATGATTTGAAAAATTTAAACGGTATTCAATTCCTTCAGGAGAATCGTCTAGTTGAGAAGGTTTTATATCACTAACTAATTTTACATCAATATCTTGATTATTGGAAAGTAAAATGGCTTTTATTATTTCTTCAGGAGGTATATGGCTTTGAGGTATTATTAGCGAATAGTAACCATGTATTCCGTATTTCGTGAATGTAGATTTTATAATCGGATATAAAGTCTGTTTGTCAAAATAATCTGTATAAATAGCAGAATAATTGTTTTTTAATCTTACATAAGCAGATATATATCTATAGCATGAATCAGTTTTTTCGTCCTTTTTGTCATGGGTTGATTTTTTATCTTTGTAATTCTTATTGGATATGTCGCTAATTTCAGCATTTATATGATCAAAAAACTGATTATATTTATCATTTACTATTTCTTTGTCATAAAGTGCTTTTGTACATAATAAATCATTTCTTTCTTTGTCGGAATTGTTTAAATCGTTTTCTAGTTTTGGGCAATAATAATGATATGTTTTTTCAAAGTTATTGGTTCCCATTAATACTATAATGGGAGCAAACCTTTCTTTGGTTTTTTCTAATAATTTCTGGAAAAGTTCTTCATTATATAGACTATTTATATAAGTTTTATCTGGTATCCCGTTTATTACCTCCTTAGGGAAATCAGGGAGCAGTTCTGCATGTATTTTATCAAACTCGTTCTTTAAATAATTAAACGGATTGAGGTTTTCTTCTATGTTTCGGGATTGAGTAAGAATCTGTTGACGCAGTGTTTCTTTAGTTCTTTCTTTTGAATAGATATATAAGCTGTTTAAATTATAAATAAAAATTATAATAGGAATTATTAGTAGTAAAAAACCGACAAATATTACTTTCAATCGATTATTTTTACTTGTCATTTGTCATATTCCTATTTTTATTTATTATCAGGTGATTTTTTTCCTATATTCGTTTTGTTGTTTTTCATAATATAATAGGTGTTATATATTCCTATTAGAAGAGCAGCCAAATCATCTGCTTGTCCTATCATTGGGGTAATATCTGGAATTGCATCAATAGGTGAAACAACGTATATAATTGATATAATTATCAATATTGTTCTGATAAACTTATCTTTAAATGATGAATAGTCAAAAACTGCCCAGGTAAGACAATAGATAAATGAAAAAATGCTAATATGATAAATCAGATAAATTGGTTTGGAAAATAAGTCCCAAACGATAGCCCAAAAAGTATTTCCCCAGAACAATAAGTTAATCATTCCGTAAATAAAATATATCAAAGATAACCAGAAAAATATTCCTAATAAACCTTTAAATCCTGAGTATGATTTTTTCTCTAAAAGACATAGTGGGAAAGAGCAAGCAAGATTAGTCGCTTCTCTTTGTTCCGATATTATTAATTCTTTATTATTATCACACATTTTTTATAAATGTTAATTAACACTTTGATATTGTTATCTTTAGTTTATTTTATTTTAGATAATGTTTCAATTCTTTTAAATAGATTTCAAACAAAAAAGACTTTGATGTTTATTATAACCAAAGTCTTTCTAATTAAGCTTTTAAAAAGTTATTAGATTTCGTCGTCTGCTGAAACTCTTATAACTTCTGAAAGAGTTGTTACTCCACGAAGAACTTTTCCTAATCCATCCTGTCTTAGAGTTCTCATGCCTAGTTTCATAGCTTCATTCTTAATAACGCTTGTAGGAGATTTTTCTACAATAAGTTCTTTTATTCTTTCATTAGGAATAAGAAGTTCTGTTATAGTTGTTCTTCCTTTATAACCAGTGTGGTTGCATAATTCGCAGCCTTTTCCCTGGTAAACTTTTGTTCTGCCAGCCTGATATAAAAGCTTAGAACGTTTTATTACTGCAGCAGATGGAACAAACTCTTCTTTGCAATCGTTGCAGATAGTTCTGACAAGACGCTGTGCCATAATTCCGATGAGAGAACTTGCTACTAGGAATGGTTCTACACCCATATCTACAAGTCTCGTCATAGCTCCGGCAGAATCGTTAGTATGAAGAGTAGAGAAAACTAAATGACCTGTTAAGGCTGCTCTAATAGCGATTTCGGCAGTGTCGTAGTCTCTTATTTCCCCAACCATTATAACATCGGGGTCTTGTCTGAGTATTGATCTTAAGCCTCCGGCAAATGTAAAACCTGCTTTGGGATTGATTTGTCCTTGATTAATACCAGCTAATTGGTATTCTACTGGGTCTTCAATTGTAACAATGTTAATAGTTGGATCTTTAATACATTGAAGAGCCGCGTAAAGAGTAGATGTTTTACCTGAACCTGTTGGACCAGTGACAAGAATGATACCGTTAGGTTTACGTATCAACTTTGAGAAATTCTGTAAAGTATCATCTGGGAAACCTAATTCTTCCAACCCATAGACAACACTGCTCTTGTCTAGAATTCTCATAACTACTTTTTCGCCGCGAAGAGTAGGGTAGGTTGATACACGGAGGTCTATTTCTTTATTCCCCATTTGAAGTTTTATACGACCATCCTGAGGAATGCGCTTTTCAGCGATATCTAATTCTGCCATAACTTTACAGCGAGAAATGGTCGCTGCTTCAAAATTCTGTGGAAGAGACATAACTTCTTGAAGCATGCCGTCTATTCGGAATCTTGTTCTCAAACAACTTTCGTCTGGTTCAATATGGATATCAGAAGCTTTTTCTTTTATCGCTCTAGCTATAATCAAGTTTACAAGCTGAATAATACTCTGTTTATCGCCAGCATTGATTGAGTTAAGGTCGATAACAGAATCCCCAAATTTTTTTTCACCAATACCCTGTATGTTTTTTGCAAAATCTGCAATGGTTGTTGCTACATTTTGAGAATTGACAGAATCAGCCTTTTTTAATTGTGTTACTAAATTTGCCGAAGGGGCATGTGCTGAATAATATTCGTCTAAGGCTGTTTGAATTTCACTTAATGGTGATACAAGAGGCTTAACTTTGCAAGCAGTCTGGTATTCAAGGTTTTCTATAACAAAGCTGTCTAATGGGTCTAACATTGCAACTGTTATAGCACCTTTAACTCTAAGTATAGCGATACAATGATATTTTCTGGCTATATCTTCAGGAATGAGTTTTACTATTGCCGGGTCAATAACATAATTACGCAGATTGGCATAGCTGAATCCACATTTATTAACTAAGAAATCAAGTAATTGTTGTTCAGTTAATATTTTTTGCTGTATTAAGGTGTAGCCAAGAGTATTACTTGTTTTCTTTTGTTCCTGCATAACAGCCTGTAGCTGTTCTTTTGTTGCGAGCCCTTCAGAAAGTAAAGATTGTCCTAAAAGCTTTTTTTCTATTCGAGCCATAAATTCTCTCTTTTATTGATTGTTTTCTATGAGACCAAGATTAATTTCAAACTGTCTCTGTGAACTCATTACGAAGTCAACAATAACTTTTTCATGTTCCTGAGAAACATTGTTAAATGATATAATACATTCTTTCAATGATTTAGTATTTGGGTTCATGGCAATATTTGATGAATCCTGATTTATATCAACAGAATAACTGCCAGAATTATTTGAATCTTTTAATCTGACAAGGCGTCCCTGAAGTCCCTGAATAAAATTACTGCCAATCTGGAATGCAAGTATAATATATTTGCCTTGTTCTACTTCTTCACTGGTTTCAACAACACAACCACCTGTAGAAAGATTAATGATAACACCACGCATTTCGTAGTCATTGCTAGAGAGAGAACCATCGACCAATTCTCCTGAAAGCAAGACTTTAAATTTACAAGGAATTCTAGCTTCAGTTCTGATAGAAGAACGTTTATTCGCTCCTTCAACTTGAAAATCAAATGGAACCAAGGCATTTTGGAATACATCGGAAAGGGTTCTCAATTCCTTTGCAGAACTGCTGGTTTGATCAACAATAACTGTTTTACTTAAAGCTGTAGCAGCAACATTTTGAATTTGTGAAGAAATATCATCAGTAATTTGTGAAATAGTATTAACTTTTTGATACATTACATCTGATGTGCTACTCTGTCTTTCAGCAGAAGTACTTATGTCTTTTATAATGTTGTTTAACTGATTAGTCGTTTGAACCATTGAACCAAGACTTGATTCAACAGTGTTTACAACCTGCATACCCTGATTAACCTGAATGGTGTTGTTCTGCATCATTTCAGCAGCATTTTCAGTCTTAAGCAAAATATCATTAATTAGGGTGTTAATCTTCTTTGAAGAATCGGCTGAACCACGGGCTAGTTTACGAACTTCTTCAGCAACAACAGCGAAACCTCTACCTTGATCCCCAGCACGAGCCGCTTCAATGGCAGCATTCAATGCAAGTAAGTTCGTTTGCTCTGCGATATTGGCTATTTCAGTAAGAATAGTACCGATTTGCTTTGAGCTGTCATTCAGAGCGTTAACAAGTGATGCAGAGCCATCGGTCAGCTCTTTAATCTTTAACATTTTTTGAACAGCTTCTTTAACTGAAATTTGCGTGTCTGAAGCTATTTCTGAAACAATCTGGCTGTCTTCTTTTGCTATAATCAGTTTAGAACTTATATCCTTAGAAAGGCTGAAAGAGTTTTCCAGAGATGAAATAGTTTCACGAAGATTATTAGCGTTATCTAGTGCTTTTTGATTAATAACTCCGACGCCATCTACTATTTCTTTTATTACTTGTGAACTAATTTGAGCTGTTTTATCAAGATCTGAAGATGCAACTTCAAGTTTTAAAGATATAATAAGAACTCTTTTCAATACAGAAAGAATAAGTTTGAACATTTGTTCAAATCTTTCTAATTCTCTTCCTAAGCCAGATTTTGTTGAAGGAAAGTTTTCTGGTTTTAAACCAACTTTTGTTGTAACTTCTGATAAGAAGAAATTTACTATCCCTCTTAGGACTTCTCTGCCAAACCAACCGATAGCAAAAATCGCTATGGCAGCAAAAAATAAAATTAAAGGAATAAACTTATCTTGTTTGTTGGAAGGGATACTGCCAAAAGTAAAAATAACAATTCCAATAATGGCAACTGTTAACAGTATTCCTAATATTGATGCAAAAATCCACAGATTTCTTTGTGAATTTCCATTTTTATTAATTATAATAGAGTGAAGAGCCATCTTTTATATATTATACCTAAATCATTTATCCATATTTTTATCTGTTTCTTTTGATTGGTTTGCTGATTTTGGTGTTTTTACAAATTTATTTTCTTTACTAATCTTGTCAAGTATTCCATTAACAAATTCGTAGCTTCTGTCTGTGGAATATTTCTTTGCTAGCTCAATAGCTTCATTAATTGTAGCCTTTAATGGTATTAAAGGGAAATAGAAAAACTCACTTACAGCAATTTTAAGGATACAACGATCTATTGCGGCCATTCTGTTTAACGACCAGTTATTTGCTGTTTTTTCAATCGTTTCTTCTATAAACTTATTGTTTTGAGAGATATTACTGATTATTTCTTTTGCAAAATCTTCAACTACACTTTGTTTTTTTATTTTTTCACTAAGAGAATCTATTAGATTTTGCAATTCTGGCTGAAAACTTTCATTAATAGTTACACCAGAAAAATACTGTTCTAATAATTGTTTTACGTGAAATCTTAAATCACTGATTTCTAAATGCGGGTTAGATGAAATATTGTCGACAAAGTCGGGAATAAATTCCTCAACTTTGCCGGACAAAATTTCACTTGCTTTTGTAGATTTAAGGAACTCCTTGACAACAATCTCTATAGCAGGAGCGAAAAGCGTTTCAATTAATATTTGATTTAAGCTTTCGTTCAAGTCAGAATTGTTAATTTCAGCCTGATAAAGGGCTTTTAATGCTAATTCACGAGAATGTCGTCTTGGAGAAATCATTTTTATTATTCCTTATTCTTCTATTTCAGAAGCTTTAGCTCTGATTGGTGTGTGATTCTGTAACTTAAGGTTTTCTGCACGTTCAGAAGCATGTTCGATTGCAGCTTGGGCAGCAGCTAAACGAGCTATCGGAACTCTGAATGGAGAGCAGCTGACATAGTCGAAACCTAATCTGTGACAGAACTTAACAGAAGAAGGTTCTCCGCCGTGTTCACCGCAGATACCAACTTTAAGATCTGGTCTTACGCTTCTACCACGTTCAACACCCCATCTTACCAACTGACCAACGCCTTCCTGGTCAAGAACCTGGAATGGGTCGTTCTTCAATATTTTCTTGTTCAAATATTCAGGAACGAAAGAAGCGATATCGTCGCGGCTGTAACCGAAAGTCATCTGAGTGAGGTCATTAGTGCCAAAGCTGAAGAATTCAGCTTCTGTAGCAATCTGATTAGCAGTAATTGCAGCACGTGGGATTTCAATCATAGTACCAATCTTATAGTGGAGTTTGCCTTCAACCTTATATTTCTTAATAAGAGTTTCGGCAACTTCTTTAACGATTGCTTTCTGATTGCGAAGTTCTTGAACTGTGCCAACTAATGGAATCATAACTTCTGGAAGAACTACAAGGCCTTTTTTGGTCAATTCACAAGCTGCTGTGAATATTGCAGCAGCCTGCATTCTTGTAATTTCAGGATAAGTGATACCTAAGCGGCAGCCTCTGTGACCAAGCATTGGGTTAGCTTCATGCAATGAATCAACTTTGGCTTTAACTTTTTCTACAGAAATCTTCATTTCCTTAGCCATGATTGCCTGATTTTCAGGTTCATTTGGAACGAATTCATGCAGTGGCGGGTCAAGAGTTCTTATGGTTACTGGGTAACCATTCATTGCTTCAAAAATACCAGCGAAGTCATCGGTCTGGAAC
This sequence comes from Candidatus Rifleibacteriota bacterium, assembly GCA_017526725.1. The sequence continues at coordinate 5,993 of JAFXRA010000069.1, read as the reverse complement.
TTGAGAAGTTTCTTGAGAGCTTTTTCACGACCTTCGACATCGTCAGCAAGAATCATTTCACGCATGTGTTTAATTCTTTCGCCGTCGAAGAACATATGTTCAGTTCTGCAGAGACCAATACCCTGAGCACCGAACTTGCGAGCTACTTTTGCATCCTTTGGAGAATCAGCGTTAGTGCGAACGTCGATTTGGCGGATTTCGTCAGCCCATTTCATAATTTGACCAAAGTCACCAGCAAGACTTGGTTCAACAGTTGGAACTTTACCGAACATAACTTCACCGGTAGAACCGTTAAGGCTTATCCAATCACCCTGTTTCATAACAGTGTTACCAATCTTGAGGGTAGCTTTCTTATAGTCGATTTCAATATCGCTACAACCAGATACACAGCATTTACCCCAACCACGAGCAACAACTGCTGCGTGAGAAGTCATACCACCGCGCTGAGTGAGGATACCTTCTGCAGCATCCATACCAGCAACATCTTCTGGAGAGGTTTCTATACGAACAAGAATTACTTTTTCGCCTTTGGCTTTCCATTCGCCAGCGTCTTCAGCGCTGAATACTATACGGCCACAGCCAGCTCCTGGAGAAGCAGCAAGACCCTTAGTCAAAACTTTCTTTGGAGCTTTGGGGTCGAAAATTGGGTGTAATAACTGATCAAGGCTCTTGGGTTCAATTCTGCCAACAGCCATTTCTTTAGTGATCAAGCCTTCTTTAACCATATCAACAGCCATCTTAACAGCTGCTGGAGCAGTTCTCTTACCATTTCTGGTCTGGAGCATCCAGAGTTTACCACCCTGAATAGTGAATTCCATATCCTGCATGTCTCTAAAGTGAGCTTCAAGTTTTTTATAAACATCTACAAGCTGTTTGTAAACGTTTGGCATAGATTCTTCAAGAGAAGGATATTCAGCTTTACGCTTAGCTTCGCTGATATTGTTTTCTTTAGCCCATTTCTGAGAACCGGCTTTAGTAATCTGCTGAGGAGTGCGGATACCAGCAACAACATCTTCACCCTGAGCATTGATTAAATATTCACCGTAGAAGTGAGCATCACCGTCTGCGGGGTTTCTAGTGAAAGCAACGCCTGTAGCACAGTCATTACCCATGTTGCCGTAAACCATAGACTGAACGTTTACTGCAGTACCCCATTCATCCGGGATTCCTTCTTTTTTGCGGTAAACAATAGCTCTTTCGCTCATCCAAGAACCGAATACTGCGTTTATAGCACCCCAAAGCTGTTCTTTTGGGTCAGTTGGGAAATCTTTTCCTAATTTATCTTTAATGAGTTTTTTATAAGCAGCAGTAAGTTCCTTCAGCATTGGAGCAGTCATTTCGTTATCTTTAGCATCAGCTTTGAGACCGTTTTTAACTTTGACTTTTTCCATTACTGATTCAAATGGGTCTTTTTCTGTCTTGGATTCTGGCTTCATTCCAAGAACAACATCGCCATACATATGAACAAAGCGGCGATAAGAGTCCCAACCAAAGCGTTCATTGCCTGTAGCTTTAATTATACCCTGAACTGTATCATCATTAAGACCCAGATTTAGAACTGTATCCATCATGCCAGGCATAGAAGCTCTAGCACCAGAACGAACAGAAACCAAAAGAGGATTCTTCTTATCACCAAATTTCTTGCCCATTATTTTTTCAATGTGCTTCAAACCATTTTCAACTTCAACGTTGAGTTCTGGCGGATATTGACAATTGCCTTTGTAATAAACATCGCACATTTCTGTGGTAATAGTAAAACCTGCTGGAACAGGAATACCGACCTTATTCATTTCTGCAAGATTGGCGCCTTTCCCACCGAGAAGATTTCTCATGTTGGCATTACCCTGAGCTTCTCCGGCTCCGAAAGTATAAACGTATTGAGTCATTCGGTTCCTCCGTAACAAAATAAAAAAGTTGGTGTTGTACACCTTTATCCGCAAAAGGATAGCACAGTGGAATTTTGTTTTCAAGTTTTTATAATGTTTAAAAAATCATTAGTTTTGTTTTTTTTATTTTTTGATTTATGTTATAATCATCCATAAGGTTTTTATATATGAAAAAATTATTATTCTTTTGTTTATTTATAGCTCTGACTATTTTAGGAGCTTATATTGGTTTTCAATTAGCTCAGTATAGAAGGCCTGTTGATTCTTCAAGAATGGAAAAGTGTCTTTTATTGTATAAGAATTATAGGGCAGATACAGACCAGGATAAATTAGCAAAAGAGTTAAGCAAAATTTCTTTAACTCCAAATGATTTTCAGCATATTATTGATAAGTTTATATTATATAGAACTCAAAAATCTTCTATGAATCAGGCTATGAAATTGCTAAAAGCTTTTAGAATGGGTTTTGACATAGAAGTTGAAAAGGTCTACTCTATTTCTGGAATGGAAAATGAACCTTTTAGATTAGATGCGGAAATACTCACTGTTTTTGAGAAAAAACCAGAATTGGTAAAAGATGCATTTGAAGGGTAATTTTAATGAGCAGAAAGAAAAATAGGAAGAAGAAAAACAAATCTATTATTTCAAATCAGAAAAATAATCAACAATTAAATAAAAAAGTTGATTCTAAAACTGATGATATTAATTTGGGAACAGAAAGTTCTTATGTTGTTTCTAAAGGAAATAAAACAGAACTTGATGAAGTTAGTAAAGCCCCCAAAAACAGTCAATTCATCGAAAATAAAAAACCTTCATCAAAAAATATTTTTCTCAGAATTACAGATTTAATTATAGAAAAACAGGTTTTAAGCAAGATCTTTATTATATTGTTTGCAACTTTTGTTTTTTCCTTTGCTTATAAAAATATCGAAGAAATGAATCGCAAAGCTCTGTCTTACATAGGGCTGATTCTTTGTATTGTTGTAAGTTATGTAGAAATCCTAGGAATTAGAGATCATCTTTGGATTATTGAAGGTAGTTTACCTTCTTCGAAAAGATGGCGTGAAGCTTTTTTTAATCCTACTTCAATGCGCAAATATAAACTTAGAAGGGTAATAGCTATTCTTTTTGCTTATATTGTTTTTTGTTATATATATAAGTTAAAAGCTTTTGCACCGGCTAGAGATACGTTATCTTTCCTTGGTATTATTTTGATGGTCACCATTGTTTATTATGAGGTTTTGGCGGTGAGAGACCAGGTTAATTTAATATCGAATTCAATTCACTATTTGGTTGATGAAAAAAAACAAGGTATCAAGACTAATGAAGATGATGAAGACAAATAAAAGCCTTCTTATTCTTTCTTTGTTTATTTTGTGGTTTACCCATAACCTTTTTTCTGCATCTTTACCCTTAGATATTGAAGGAGATTATTTAATCAGACTCCCTGGTTCAAGCAGGGCTGTTCATAATGATAAAAAAGTATTCCCTAATAATGCTATATATTCAGTTCCTAATGAGGAAAAAGCATCCGATACTTTACTGCTTTTAGAAGGGCACAGAATAAAGCTTTATCCGGGCTCTTCATTTAAGTTTTCTAAGGGGTTATTAATCCCGTTAGTTGGACGTTTTGAGTTTTCTTCTAGTGATAGTGAAGCTAATTCAATTAATATTGCTGCAAATAATTGTAATGCTGCTTATACATATGGTCATTTTTTAATTGAAGCAACTCCTGATAATGGAGTTTTCTTTGCTATGAAAAGCAAAGGTAGTGCGTGGGTTAAGGATATTTCCCGAAAAGTGTATGATTTAAGACAAGGACAGCAAATTCATGTTCCTTTATTTGGCAACTCTGTTTTAAAAAGTCATGTAGAGTCTTTTTGGGGTAAAAAACCTTCTAGTTTTGGTCATTTGGGCGAAGTTGGTCAGGAAACTGCATATGGTATTGCTGGAACAGGTTCAGGTTATTCTCATAAATCAAGTATTTCATCTGATTCTTCCGAAATATTAGAAGATAGAGAAGACGAAACAGATGAAGCTGATGAAATTGATGAAGCTGGATTTTCAGTTTCTGCAGAAAAAAAAGAAGTTTCTTCATCAGAATCTCAAGATTTAAATGAAGAATAGTTATTTTTATTTTTTTAAATAGTTAATAATTTGTATTTTATCACCGATAAAAATTGAAACTTCCAAAAGAGGGTTGTTTATGATTTTCTTCTGGGCTTCTATAATTATGGTTCTCTGTCTTATGGTCAAGGAAGCAGGCTTAATTGGCTAGATTCCTAAAATAAAAAAACCGAGATAATTAATATTAACTATCTCGGTTTTTTATTGGCTAAATTATTTTAACCCTTCTATAATGGCTATAGAAGCGCTTGCACCTATTCTTGTTGCACCATTCTTTATCATAGCTAAGGCAGCTTCGGTATCTCTGACTCCGCCGCTTGCTTTTACTCCCATATCTGGTCCAACAGCTTTTCTCATAAGAGCGATATCTTCAGGAGTAGCACCACTCTTATTAAAGCCTGTAGAAGTTTTTACAAAATCAGCACCAGCTTTTTTCGCTAATTTGCAAACTTTTGTCTTTTCTTCATCAGTAAGTAAACAGGTTTCTATGATTACTTTTACTAATTTACCGTTAGCTGCTTCTACTACAGCAGCAATGTCTTTTTCGACAAAGTCGTAATTTTTGGCTTTCAGAGCACCGACATTAATTACCATATCGATTTCGTCTGCACCATTTGCTATTGCATCACGTGTTTCGGCTGCTTTAATAAAAGATGTATTAGCACCCAGAGGGAAACCAATAACTGTGCAAACTTTTACAATACTGCCTTCTAATAATTTAGCAGCTATTGCTACATTAGTTGGATTAACACATACTGAAGCAAATTTATATTTTTTAGCTTCATCACAGAGTTTGGTTATCTGATCGACAGTTGCTTCTGGTTTGAGCAATGTGTGGTCAATAAATCTAGCTAATTCTTTAGCTGTAATAGAGGCTTTTTTCTTGTCAGTTTTCATCTTTAACATTACTTCCTTTGCTAATTTATCTATTTTTCCCATAATGGAAACTCCTGTTTTTCTGAAAGAAAAAAATACTTTGTTTCAGAAATTCAACATACATCATTAATTATTTACCAAATAATTAGGATAAGTGCAATAAATATAAAAACACTAAAATAAAAAAAGCGAAGAATTATATTCTTCGCTTTTTTATCGGTTAGATTAAAAATTAGGCGTAAGTATCAATATTGCTACCTAAATAGGATAAAGTAGCCTGAGGCCTATTTTCAATGCTGTCTGCTCTTTGTTGTTCCGGAGAAATCTGAGCTCGATTTTGACTTCTTACATTTTGAACTTCAGCAGAATTCTGAGTATTTGGCTGATAGGTTACATTTGATTGATACCTAGAAACATCACTTACCATATCTAATTACCTACCTTTTCTTGTACTTTCTTTAATCTTAAGCTTTTTTAGTTAAACACGCAAGTATTTTGTTAACGGTTAACTGTTATCAATGCTCTACGTGGTCTGCAAAATATTTTAGCAAACCAGTAGTAGAAGAATCGTGACCGCTCAAATCAACCTGCTTGCCTTCGATAAGTTCGTTTTCTTCTTTGAGAATCTTTTTAGCCAATACTTTGCCAAGTTCAACGCCCCACTGGTCAAAAGAGTTAACTCTCCAGATAATACCTTGAACGAAAATCTTCATTTCGTAAAGAGCGACTAGCATACCAAGATTATATGGTGTGAGCTTATCAATTAGTATAGAGTTGGTTGGGCGATTTCCCTTAAAAATCTTATGAGGAAGAAGCATTTCTGCTCTTTCGCCAGTTATGCCGTCTTTTGCAAAGTCAGCTTTTACTTCTTCTGCATTTTTGCCTTTCATCAAAGCTTCTGTTTGAGCGAAGAAGTTAGCCATTAATTTTACATGATGGTCGCCGACTTTATTGTGGCTGTTTACAAAACCGATAAAATCAGCAGGAATCAACTTAGTGCCCTGATGAATCAACTGATAGAAAGCATGTTGACCGTTTGTACCTGGTTCACCCCAAATAATAGGACCAGTCTGATAATTAACCTGGTTGCCTTCTCTGTCAATGT
>JAFXRA010000005.1 GCA_017526725.1 Candidatus Rifleibacteriota bacterium | reverse complement strand
CGTTGGGACTGCCATATTTCTTTATACATTCAACTTTGGCAGGCATACTCTTAGCCCATTCAGGAACATAGTCTGATTTGGCTCTTAAGAAAGCAAGTCTGTTAGCAACTTCATCACAAAGTGCCTGAAGTTCTTTGTTGTTTTCTAAGCCCATAAACAGCCAGTCGCTGGCTGCGATTTCAATACCTTTGGTATTAATAGAAAACTGCTTTGTGTTGTTTGCTATTCTTTTGACGATAGTAGCAACAAGTTTCTGTCTGCCTAATGGATAAGCGGTCATATAAAGAGTGCAATGCTGTTGATAGCCTTTTAAAGCAAAAGTATCGACATTTTCTGTAATCTTAAGGTCTACAGTAGCGATTTTAACCTGGTCCTGAATGTTTTCAGAAACAACAGCGAAAACATTTATCTTATCGGTTTCTATTCGCTTTTCCTGAGCCATAAGCCAAGCAGGAACTGCAATAACAAAACCTAATATTATCGGAACAACCAAAAGTTTAAACCACTTTGAATTTCTCATTTCAATCTCCTTGTTTTATCCTTAGCTTTGAAGTTTAGATAAATAATTGCAATATGTCAATTCTATTTAGTGTTGACCACGGAGGAGAATAAGGTCGAACAAGCGACTGTCCGCTATTTTGTTATACGCTGTCGCTAAACAAAGGTTTACTATGGTTAGATCACCACCCCTTTAATTCCCCTCCTCAAGGAGGGGCTTTAGGAAAAGACCCCTTTCGGTTCCTACGGAACCACTTCCCCCAGCTAAACTGGGGGCAGATCTTCTGTGCCACCAACCAAGATGCGCCCCCAAAATGCTTTAGCATTGCTGGGGGACTTCCAGACAATCAGTGCTGCGGGGCGAATCTGATTGTCCTCTCTCAGCGCGGACGATCATCAGAAGTACCCGATAGAGCAGGCTCAGGATACTCTTTGATAATCGTGAACCCGTGGGCTTCGGCATACTTCTGAGCCTCTTTACGTTGCTGGTCAATACTGGCGTCGTTCTGAGAATGAGAACTGTATCTGTAATAGGCTATCGCAAGGTTATTATTGTTCTGTACGAACTTCTTCTTTTTCTGTTTTGCCATTCGCATAACCTTTCATTTACAAACGGGAATTTGTCATACTGACTTAATCAAACCATTTTCCCAAAAGGCTTCAAAAGTGTTTGCCACTCCGCTATGTTCGGTAATTTTTCCATCTACTATTTTATCTATATTTACACCTTTGATTTCTATGATCTTATTGGTTGGCGTTATTCCTAAAAACTCACCACTATGAGTGCCTCGCATGACAAACTCTGAAACAACATATTCGCCATCTTCAAATTGTCGGGTGATACTGATTGTGTAATCAGGATATGTATTTCGTACAGCTATAAGATGTTGACACATTTCTTCCACATTCTCTGCTGATAGAAAATGCGTAGCCTCGTCAATCAGGTCTTTTGAAACCACATCCTCATAAAAATGTTTAACTATTTCTTTATTATTCACAATCCACCTCATCAAATTCCGATTTGTTAAACTCTCAATTATTCTGTTCTTTCTCAGCCTGATACTCTTCCAGCCAGCGCCTAATCAGAGCGGAGACGGAGTCGTAGGGGGCTGCTAGCGTAGCTAGCAGAGGCTCTTACCAACGAGAGCCTCGCCATACTTCCGGATGGAGGAAGACGAGAAGCGCAACAACTTCGAGGCGGCCTGCCCACATCAAGAAAATAGCAACCAACTTGCTCAACGGCTGCCAGGCAAAGAAGTTACCCATAGGCCCGATTGCTTCAAAACCAGGACCAATATTTCCTAAACAGGCAATAGAACCAGAATAGCCAACGACAAAATTAGCTTCGTGAATACTGATTATTGTTCCTCCTATAAAGAAAACCAGTATATAAAATAGGAAGAAGCTCAATATCGGCTGAATATCGCTTTCACGCAAAGTTCTGTTATCTAGTTTAATTCTTGTCACAGCTTCCGGATAAATATTCTTTAAAAGAACTTTCCAGAAATACTTGGCAAGAATAACAATACGTATAACCTTCATTCCACCGCCAGCAGACCCAGAACAACCGCCAATGAACATCAATATTGCCAAAATTCCCTTGGCCGCTAAAGGCCATTGTTCATAATCAAAACTAGCAGACCCGGTAGTAGTCAAAATACTTAAACACTGAAAAAGCGACTGCCTTACAACATAAATAGGGCTGGTTCCTGCAGGATAAAACTTTTGCAGCAAAACAAGAGTAATAATGGCCGCAGCAACGACTATTATAAAAATGTAAGCAATAAGTTCTGAGTTAAAAAGAAAACCTTTTATGCTTTCCCATGGTGTAATGTGGTTTTTAGCCATTTTATCAGAACCTAGCTTAGCCTTTATACTTCCAAGGAAATTCTTTACGCTTTTAACCTGAAGAACAAAGTTTGCACCTGCCAAAAACATAAATATAATAATCACCCATTCTGCAGCCGGGTTACGATACCCTCCGATACTTTCAGGATTTGGCGAAAAGCCCGCTGCCGCCAAAGTCGCAAAGGCGTTGGTAGCAGACTCAATAAGATTTATTCCCGACAACCAAAGCCCTAAAGTGCAGAACAGGGTTAAAAGTATGTACCATATTAAAAGCTGACCGGCAGTATCTTTTATTCTTGGACTAAGCTTATCTTTGCTTTCAGCCGAAACTTCCGCAAAGAATAAATGACGGCCAGCAATTGCAAGCTGAGGCAGCAAAGCAACGAAAATGACCAATATGCCGATACCGCCTATCCACTGAGTAAAACCACGATAAAAAAACATTGAACTGTTTAAAATAGAAAAATCAGCAAGAATAGTGGACCCCGTTGTAGTAAAACCGCTCATAGACTCAAACAAAGAATCTATAAAGCTCATCTTAAAAAACATATAGGGTATGGAACCCAGCAAAGCCAGCGCAAGCCATCCGAAAACAACGACGGCCAGGCTTTCCATACGGTTAAGGTCGTCTATTTCAGCTTTTCTGTCTAAGGCTATAGCTATTCTACCAAGAACAAAACACACTGCAACAGTAATAAGAAAAGCTATAGTAGAATTATTTTCATGCTTAATTAGAGAAACAATCACGGGAATAAACATCATATGCATAAATCCCATTGTTAAATATCCTATAATTGAAGCAACAAGCCTAAAACGTATCATAAATCAAATTATTAATCCTTTTTCTCTTCCTGCTTTTCTTGTTCTGAAACAGCCTTTTGTTCCTGCTTTTCAGCTTCTTTTTTCACTATATCATTCAAAAAGTCAGTCATAGTAACGCTGCTGGCTGAGGTTAAGAATACTCTTAAAATGTCATTTGCCTGAATCTTATCTACGCCGCAGGGAACAATAGTATGAGAACCGCGTCTTACTGCTGCAATAACTACGCCATCCGGCGGTTTCATATCCATAAGTCTAGTAGGCGGGAAATTATCAGGAACAATTACTTCGGTAATATCAGCTTTACCCTTTTCAATAGTAGTAAAGACGTCTATGCTGTCTTCTGAAATAAGTTTGCTTACGTTTAAAACAGCGTTAAACTGAGAACTTACCGGAACATCTATTCCCAATTTATCGAAAAATTCAGCATTTTCAATAGAGTGAGCCCTGGTAATTATTTTCTTTGCGTTCAAAAGCTTGGCATGCATTGAAACCATAAGATTGCGTTCGTCATTGCCAGTAACAGCAACAACACAGTCATAGGTATCAAGCTGCTGAGTTTTTAAAAAGCTGTTGTTAGTGCCATCTGCATTAAGCACCAGTATTCTTTCAGAAAGATTTTCAGTTAAGAAACGGCATTGAGCCATATTTTTTTCTACAATCTTTACTCTGATGTGGCTGTATGGCTCTAAAGACTTGGCAAGAATGTAACCAACGTTTCCGCCACCAATAATTATGACGTTCAAACTCTTACCAGGAGTAGGATTAAAACGGTTTTCAATTTCTCTCATGGGGCGTTCATGGCCCATGAAAATAATTTTGTCATCTTTGAAAAGAATTGTTTGCCCACTTGGAATAATAACGTCTTCACCACGAAAAATAGCTACAGCTAGAGCCCCTCTGGGAATCTGCAAATCCATCAGCTTTTTCCCAATAGCAGATGAGCCTGACTTCAGCTTATATTCAAGCTGCTTAAGGTCTTCATGCTCAAAAACCTTAACATCTATAGCTCCAGGAACAGCAATAATCTTAGCAATATATTCACCAAGAAGCTTTTCAGGCCATATAATCTTGTCGATTGCAAGCTTTTCACCCAGTTCACCAGCGAAGGTTTCAAAATAGTGGTCTTTGTTGACAAAACAGAATGTTTCTGCCTTGCTAATCTGTTTAACAGCCAGACAAGAAATAACATTAACTTCATCAGAGGCTGTGCAGGCAATAAAAGCGTTTGCATTTTCCACTTCAGCAGCCTGAAGAATAGAAAGACTTGTTGGATTGCCGGTAATGACCTGAAGGTCAAACTTTTCCAACTGTTTTACTGCCTTGAGTTCTGGTTCAATAACTTTAACATCATTATTAGCAGTTAAAGTTTTAGCAAACTGCAGACCAATTTCAGTAGCGCCAGAAATTACTATTTTCATATTTTTTAGTTATAAGACTTAAGATTCAAGATATAAGATTTAGGATATTTAATTCTTCAATCTTCTATCTTTTATCTTCTATCTTCCCTCTTCTATCTTTTCTAAATAGGTTATGATTGGTATTGGGTTTTATCTGTTATTGATTATATTTGAAGTCTTACAAACTTTCTCCTAAACAATCACCATCTAACACCCACCACATCGCCAAGTATTGGTTGGCTCTTCCTTCTTCTATTTTCGCTCAGGTCACTTAGCTTAAAGCTTGTATCTTAGAGCTTTTTGCTTAAATAATATTACTTTAGCTGATTTTTTTCAATCTATAGATTTTGAGCATAGACCCTTATAGCTTTTCCTTCGTTTTCCAACGTATCAATGAGTTTAAAGTTATTCTTATCTATTTCTTGAATATTTGAGCCTTCTATATTACCAATAACAACGCCTATATTGAACTTGTTTTTGTTCAGTTCTGCAGCAAAAGAAGAAATGTTTGAACAGATAACATATTGGCTGAAATATCCGAAATGCTGTTTATAATTAAATTCGCTTATTTCCCCAAAAACACAGATAGTTGATTTATGAGCGGAATTCCGGCAAAGCGAAATTATCTGCCTGAATATTATTTCAATTCCATTAAAGGGAACTGTTGGAACTCTTTTATTCAGTCGTTCGATAATCTCGTTTTCCCTGACAGGGTCATAGGCAGATATTTTGCCTTTTTCTTCCGAACTTCTGAGTTTGTCTTTCAAAGCACCAATCTTAACAGCACAATCAACTCTCTTCGATAAAAGCTTTGATATTGTCTCATCTATCTGGTCAATTTCTGCTCTAAGATTGTTTATTTCAGATTTTATCACTTTGAGAAAGCCTTTTTTCCATTGCCTGATGCATCGGACATTTGGTGTCGTCTTCGCGACAATAAGGATTCTTTGCAAACTGACATGGAGCTCCAGCATTCTTGAAAATTAGCGGAGCAACTTTTTTTACAGCAGCAAGCATTTCATATGCAAGCTGTCTAATTTCCCACTGAGCTTTCATGCAACAGCGCTGTTCAAAAAAGTTGAACAAGCTTCTGGCATTCATAGTAAAAACTATTTTCGTTTCTACAGCATTAGGGAAAATGTATCGAGCATCTTCAGGAGCAACACCGATTTCTACCATTTTACGGTAAGCGTTCAGACTTTCTTCCATAGCTTTGTTGTAAACTTCTAAAGCTTCTGGATTAGCTGCTATCTTTGGAGGAATAATGTTCGGTATTTCTTTTAATTTAAGATAGTTAACATAACGCTGGCTTTCCTGGGAATAAGAAGCAATTCTATGTCTGACAAGCTGGTGTGACAACGCTCTAGAAATTCCATCTGCACTAAATGTGAAGGTGGCATGTTCAAAAACAGAATAATGCCCTCTCTGAAAGAGCATATTTATCATTTTTTCTACTTCTTCTGGTTTAAAACCTTTTTCAATAGCATCAGCAGCTCTATTAGAATAACAGCGTCTGGCAGCAAGAGCTACCATTAAATCCGGGTCTGGGGTATGGCGAAGTAAAGTTACACTCATAATCACTTAAAACTATTTCGGCGAAAACCTGCTGTAAAAAGGGGATAATACTCTTTTTAATAAATCAGCAAATTTTCGCCGGAAATAATAAAAAACTAGAGAAGATTATTTTGCTTCTTCTACAGGAGCAGACTTCTTAGCTTTTCTTGCAGCAACTGCTTCAGCAGCTTTCTTAGCATTAGCAAGCTTCTGGTTGAATTTATCAACACGACCGGTAGTATCAACAAAGCGCTGAGTGCCGGTGAAGAAAGGATGGCATGCTGCACAAACTTCAACTTTAAGTTCTTTTGCAGTTGAAAGGGTTTCGAAAGTGTTACCGCAAGCGCAGGTAACTTTAATTAAGTTAGTCTTTGGATGAATATTCTGCTTCATTTTAAGTTCTCCTATTAGTCTTTAAAATTCTTTGAAGCTTCTTCAAGATTATCATAGATATCTATGATTTCATGAAGATGTATAAGTTGGAAAATACCATAGATGTAAGTGTTAAGATTGATTAAAAGCATATCTCCGCCAGCACTTTTAAGCTTTTTAAGAGTGCCGATGAAAAAGCCTAATCCAGATGAATCTATGTAATTTGTTCTTTCAAGGTCAATAACTAATTTCAACTTTTTCTGGTCGATAAGTTCTTGAACTTTTTCCTTGGCAGCCGGCAATGACCACATTCCCAAATCTCCAATTATAGAAAGAACAACATAGCCTTTTTCAGCATTTCTTTCTTCAAAACTGATCTGATTTCCGTTTTCTTCCATTTCTTCCTCCAACAGGAATTGAAACACCTTACTGGTGTCTAGGTTTGCTACGCACTATTTCAATAGCATTACAAACCGCCATTGTCAGGTTCGCCTGCCACTGAGATGAATTTAATGTAACATTGGTAACTGCGTTACCTATGTTTGTAACCACGTATTTAGAAGGCAGGGAATTTAAAGCTAAAGCTACAACATCTAATTTGCAGCGTTGACATGAACAACCTGGGTTTTTACCCTGAGAAAATAACTCTTCAACCGCATCTTTAACTGCGTTTTCCATTTTATTTACCAGAACCAAGTCTTCCATGCTTTTACCTTTCAGTTGTTAGCCTTCGGCTTTTAATCCCAGTTTCGTTCTTAATGTCTTTGGATCAATATCAAGCAGTCTAGCAGCTTTTAGCTTGTTTCCACCAGCATATTCCAGAATTTTCTGGGCATATATACGTTCCATTTCGGCCATTGTATATATGCGGTCTTCCACAATGCCTTCTCCGCCAGCCAACTTGGATGGTTTTCTGATTTTATCAGGAAAATCATCTGGTTCAATGACATTTGTTCTTGAAAGAACGGTTGCTCTTTCAATTACGTTTCGCAATTCTCTCACGTTACCGGGCCAAGAGTAAGTTGTCATCACAGACATAGCATTACTGCTGACTGTTAACTCCGGCTTATTATACTTTTCTTTGAATTCTTCAAGAAAAGAGTTAACTATCTCAGGAATATCTTCAATTCGTTCACGAAGCGGAGGAATGTGGATTTCAACTACGTTTAATCTGTAATACAGATCTTCTCGGAATCTTCCTTTTTTTATTTCTTCAAGAAGATTTTTATTAGTAGCCGCCATAATTCTGACATCGACCTTAATGGTAGTTGAACCACCAATACGCTCAAATTCTTGCTCCTGCAAGACTCTAAGCAATTTGGTCTGAGTCATCATAGACATATCGCCGATTTCATCTAAAAACAGCGATCCACCGTTTGCCCGTTCAAAGCAGCCTTCCTGACGGCTTATGGCCCCAGTAAAAGCCCCTCTTTCGTGACCAAACAACTGACTTTCAAGAAGCTCTGAAGGAATTGCTGCACAATTCATTTTTAAATAAGGTTTTGTTTTTCGACTGCTTTCACTGTTGATGGCTGTAGCCACCATTTCTTTACCAGTGCCGCTTTCGCCGGTGATTAAGACAGTTACATCATTCCCCGCAACTTTCGAAACTAAGTCTAGAACTTCAGTTATCGCTTTGCTGGAACCGATTATTTTCTTTTTCATAATCTCCGGTAAAACCTTATTTGTTAGAGCCTCCTTAAAGAGAATATCCCTAAAGAGATGTATTGCTCAGTCGTGTCTGACATAATAACACAGCAATTTTAGTATGTCAAGAATTGTGTACCTTTTTTAGGGAACCGTCCCACATCGAAACGTTTCACTTATAACCCCTAT
>JAFXRA010000068.1 GCA_017526725.1 Candidatus Rifleibacteriota bacterium | reverse complement strand
ATACCGCTTAACTCATTGCTTTCTGAATAAGTAGCCAATGGTTCCCCGTCAAGACTAGCAGTTTGAATTACCTTTTTTGTTGTAGCATCAAATCTATACATAAATCCTTGTTTATCTAAGAGACATGATCTTCTATTAGATAATGAAGATTTATCAACAATATTATTGGAACTGTTTGAATTAAATATAACTGCCGCCAATTCTTTTGAATCAGTTTCTATATAATAGTTACCATTTTTTAAAACCTTAAAACCAGTTATACTATTAATAGTACTGAAATTGCTAATATCTAGTGTTGCAACTGCTGTTTGTGAGTTTGCTAAATTGTATATCTTTATATCTTTTCTATTTTGGTCTTTATATAGAATAGATATGTAACAATTTGTCTTAGATGAATCCATCGCCAACTTGCCTGATTTTGGGGGATTATCAACAACAGAGTTTGCTTCTATTATTGGATATTCACCGTTAGTTAATGCTTGAATACTATTAGTACTAGAATCATGTGTGAATACTTTTACGATACTTTCATCGCAAACAGCAATATACTTTCCAGCAATAATAGAGGCTGCTTTACCTTCCATATTAAAACTATGTGTATTATTCACATTTAAAGATAAATAATCCTCAAGTCCATTTGAAGTAAATTCAAAACAGTATGTTCGAAAATCATTTTTATTGGCTATAACAAACCTATCTGAAGCATCAAAAATAGTAGATAGTCCATTATCATCACTTTGGTTTTCACAATGATAAACGTAATTATATAGGGAATCTTTATAGTATATTTTTTTAGTATTTGACCAAGCTGTATAAATTCCATTTCCACCGCTTTCAATAAAAGTCAAACCTAATACATCAATATCTTCTGTAGTAGCTCCTTCGGGACGTAAATCACTAGCTTTTATTTTCCTGCCTGAAATTTGGCTATTATTGACAATTTCAACATTTCCTATATAACTTGAAGTCCCTTTAACTTCTACTATTTGAGACCAGGCTAATACTCCACTTTGACCTGTAACATTGGCATCATCCCATTTTTTTGTTACAACTATTTCTAATTTTTTATCATTGGGTGGAACATAATAATATGAATGAATTAATCCAGAATTAGATGGAGAACTTAAAGGCATTGGAGTCTCAGTGACTTGAGTACTCATTTCTCTAGCTGTTAAAGTAACATCGGGAGAAATTTCAGTATCTGAAGCCTTATCCATCATACAAGGATATTTTTCAGTTACTTCAATACCACTAGAAGTTCCTACAACAGTAAATTCTGGCTGAACATAATTTACATCTATATTTTTATCAGAAGTTGTTTGTCCTTCAGTTACTGTTACATTTCCTACAGAACCCCAAAAACCATTGCCTGCTGGATCAACAAACACAGAATAAGTTCCCTTGGGAACAGAGTCAAAAATATAGTTTACAGCAGTTCCATCTTGTGTTCTTGCAGATTTATATTCTACTCTGGTTTGTGTAGAATAAAATGTTTCTGTTGTTGAAGAACCAATTAATCTTACAAGATATCTATCTGCCAATGGCATTTTATATTCATTGTTACCATCAGCGAAAAAGCTCATATAATCACTGGAAACCTTAATTATTCCTTTAACAGTACCATACTCACTTGTTGATTTTGTTGAGTTCAAAGAGAATACTAATTCTATAGAAGTCGGAGATACACTGCCGTCAGAACTTACGCTTACATCTTTTGAGCCTTCTTCAGAACCAATAACAGTAACTATATAGTTTCCAGCACTTTTAACACCTATGTTAAATGTTCCATTATCTTCTGATGTTCCCACAATCAGGTTATTTCCATCAGAAACGATAACTGCAACTTTGCTACTGCTATTCTTTACAGAACCTTGAATTTTATAACTTACATTATTCTTATTTTCTGAAAGAGTCAGACTTATACCTGTTACTATAAGGTTATCACTCTTCATAGGAACAGATTGAGATTCAGAAGTAAATAAGCCTCCTTTTTGATTGCTTGTTGCAGTAATAGTATAAGGATTGCTGCTTGTAGGAACCCCTGAAATTCTGAAAGAGCCATCAGGAGCAGCTATAGCTACAAAGGAAGTATTTGCCAAGTAAACTATTGAACCAGCAACCGATATTCCTAAACCACTAGGGGCAATAACCGTACCTTCTATGGTTCCTGTAGGCTTCAAATCAGTTGTTACAACAGTTGGTGTAACATCCCCTTCAGCGATACTCCCATTTGAAGCGGCTCTAAGATTTGTTACTACAGCTTTTGAGTCGCCTTTGCTGGCAATAAGAGTGTATTCACCCGTTGGAACATTAAAGGTGTAAATACCGTCGGCAGAGGTTGAAGTAGGTCTATAAACTCCTTCTGTATTGCTGTTGCTAATGCTAGCTCGAGAAGAGTTATTTTGTGCTTGAGTTAAGCCTTCGCGCATAGCAGCGGCCGGTGTATATAAAGCAACATCTGCACCTGTAACAGATTGGCCATTCTGTGAAAGGCTTACTCTTACTGAAGTCATTGTTGTTGGAACAGGAGCTACTGAATTAGAGTGCCCTGAACCACCACAACCGGTTAAACTTATTAATAAAGAGACTACGGCAAATAAAATCAATATGTTTCTTTTCATTTTATTGTCCTCTAGTTCGATGTGTTTTCGTTATCAATGCAATTCAAAACCATAATCTGTATATTGCCTGAATCATCAGCACAGATTATATGGATTTTATTGCCATCAGCGGTTGTATAACCGATAGAACCTTCAAGGTATGAAGAAGAATTAAAGATCTGATTAACTGATATTTTTTCTTCTTTGTAATTCCTTAAATTTCTTAACTTAATGAATTGTTGAGAATCTCTTTCTATCCATGCATCGAACGGAAATCTATTATTGTTTTTATATGGATTTACATAGCTGGATTTTATATTTGCTCCGGAATAGACAGTGTTTGAAAATACAAATTTTGGATCAACATTGGTTGGATTATTACCATTGTTCCAATTATAATTGTCTGTGATAAATACTTTATTTTCTGCTTCTATGTTATCAAGACAATCAGATATATTATAATCTGATTGTTTCAAATAAACATGATAGCAATTGCAGGACGTATTTCTGGTCTTTATATATTCTGCTGATACACCATCATTTCCAACACCAATCCACATACTTATATAGTGACCTTCATCAACGGTGTAGTTATTCCCACTATTAATTGTTAAAGAAGTTTTTGTTAAGTAAACATCACCCTTATAAGAATCTTTAGATAGTGAAAATATATCATATCCACTATAGGTTGGGACTATAGTGGAATCTGTTGCTAAAGTATAACCATTTTTTCCAAAGTAGAGATTGCTTTTTAATTCATATCCTGAAGTTGTACTTTTTAGAATTCTGACACTATTATCGCAAACTGAAAATAGTTCAACACTGTTATCATCGTTACATTTTCCTGTTATTCTGTTGGCAGAATAAATATCCGTTAATGTTATTGAATTTCCCGCTTCAGTTCCAGCTAAACCATTACCTGAATAAATATTTACAGTTTCAAAACCACTAGTTGTAGTCGGAGATACCTTACAACCTGTTATTACAAGATTTTCGCTCGTTTCTCCATTGGAAGGGGGTGCAAGAAACTGGACAACCACCATTTGAGCTTTGTCAATATAACAAGCGTTGCCCTGTTTCAAACTAGCACCTAAGGTTCCGAAATCAAAGAGTTTTGAATTTTCTGCAGTTGAATCAAATAAATAAGCTTTTGATTTTGTTACAACTAAGTAAAAGACTTCATTTTTATTATCGTTGTTTGTATCTGCTTCTATTGGTTTAAATAAAATTATATCGTCACTTAGAGTTAAGTTGGCATTGGTTACTTTATCTTTTAAAGATATAGTTTTATTAGCTAATATTTCTTTGCCAGAACTAATATAGAAAGAATTTTCAAATATTCTCTGAGTTCCAGCTTTGTCTTTAAAGAAGAATCTAATAAGACCAATTTTATCAGAACCGCTAACATTATCAGTATCAAGAGTAATATTATTTGAAGAAGGATCAACATCAAATTCAGTCTTACTCGTATCACCTGACTTATGTAAAACGATTGGTTTCTTATTCGAGTCAATAGCATAGACCGAATAACTTACAGGCAAATCTGAAGCAGAACCACCATCAACAGGGTTATTGATATTGCAGTTTACTGTTCCATCAATATTTAGAGTTAAAATATTGTCCAACCCGAGATTACAAGGCCAGAATTCATCAACGTCTAAAGTTTGTCCGCTCTGAAGTTCAATACCTCTCTTAATTCTGAGATAATTATCAGAATAAACAACCAGAGAATAAGAGCCTTCAGAAAGGTTATTGAATATAAAATCAGAGCCGTTGTTTATTTTCTTTTTTAATTCAGCCCCAGTTTCATCATTGTATAAAGCAAGAGTAAATAAAGTTTTATCAGATTCAGATGTAGTATCACGTATTAAAACTTTTCCCGTAACTGAAGCGCTACTAGAAGGAACCAAAGGTTTGCCAATTTCTAGTTCTATATTTTTAGAAGAACCCAAAGTATCAACAACTACACTTTCTATTGTTCCTACTAAGTTAAAACCATTAGACAAGTAAGCTGCAAAAACATTATAAGTTCCTAGTTTTGTGATACTCAAAACGCTATTTGAACTTTCGACTTTAGAGGCATAAGTATTGCCATCATTTTGATTAACAGCAAAAACGATAAGATTATTCTGACTTGCCCCATCGCCTGTTATTTTACAATTTAAAGTGTAAGCATTTGCTGAAGAAATCGGAGCAACAGGTAAATTCTTTTTCCATACAAGAGTTGTAGTGGTTGCTACTACAGAAATGGTTTCACTTAATTCGTAGCCAGAAGCGAGCACCTTTAAAGAATATGGGAGTGTTCTGACAGGAACGTAACGAATGGAGAAATTACCACTATTATCTGTTGCAGAGCAATATGAAGTGCCATCCACATAGACAATAGCTCCTTCTATTCCTTTATTTCCATTTGCAACTTGGCCTTCTATAACACCAAAAGGCATTATGGTTAAATCAGGCTGAACAACTACACTTGCTCTAACAGCAAGTTTTGTAACGATCTGACCGCCATTTTCTGTTACGGCAGAAAGGGTATATTCGCCGTAAGGCACATTAGTGAAAGTATATTCGCCATTATTTTTTGTAATAGTATTGAATTCAGTTTGATTACCAGTTGTGGCAAGTCTTAAAGAGGGATTAGTGTTTCCGGTTAAAGAATTAACTAAGGCATTAGAAGCCAAAACTAATCTGACGTTTGCATTTGCAATTGGATTATTAGATGAATCAACAACTACACCACTTACCCTAGCCTGGCCTGCTATAGTTGACGAAGCAGGGTTAGAGCCTCCACCGCCACCGCCGCAGCCTAATGAAAAGACTGCTATAACAAGCAAAGTCAAAATGAAACACAATGCCTTTCGTTTCATATGTAACTCCCTTTTATATTTTTAATATTTGTAATGAATCAAATTCAGATAATCTTTTAACTCTGTGAGTTTAATTATGGTTATGAACACTTCATTTTAACTGATTTTAGTGTACAATTCAAGTATTTTATAGCTTGGTCAGATATAGTTTGGAATTGTTAGAATCGCTGGAGTTGTTCAAATTGTTCTAATTGTTCAAATCGTTCGAGTTGTTCGAATAGTTAAATATAGTAAGAATACTTGTAGTTGTTAGAGTTGTTGAAGTGGCTTTTTGACATAAGAAAGAAATAGTGTTAGACTCTAGTCTATAGATTAAAAAATAGGAAGCAAACAAAATGTTAGAAACAATTAACAAACTGGTTTTTTATTTTGATATCGAATGTG
The DNA here is from genome assembly GCA_017526725.1 of Candidatus Rifleibacteriota bacterium. The sequence continues at coordinate 2,995 of JAFXRA010000068.1, read as the reverse complement.
CTAACTGCAAAACCCATTTAAAAGCTAGCCATGAATCCATCAACGACCAGAAAGGCATTCTTTTCTGCGGTCTTTGCGGTAAAGAAGTTAAAGTTCCGGATTACGAAAAACTGGTTTCAGCCTCAGAAGCTCTTAACCAATATGTAACTAATCCTATTAACTCTCAATATATTAGCTTAGCATTAAATGAAAAATACAAAAAAGACGCCGAATAAAAAGACTAAACAGCAGAAAGAAACCGTTTCTGTTCCAATTCAGGAAGAATTAGACCAGCAAGAAGAAATTCAGCAGGATGACGATTTAGAAATACGCGCCATGAAGGCTGACTTTGCTGTGCAGATTGAAGAAGTCATGGCAAAGGAATGTTCAAGCTATGAATGTGTTCTTTGTGATGAGCACGAAATCGGTGTTCTGTGGAGTTTCCTTTTGGAAGACTCAATCAGTGGTTTTATAGGTGTTGAAGATAACGAAGACAGTCTTGGCATACAAACCGTTACTACAGGTATTCATTTAAAAGACATAAGCGAAATGGACCGAAATGAGCTTATGCATATTCTTGAATTGAACTCAGAACTTATAAACGCTTGCTTTACCGTTGTTCATATTCAGGAAAAATCAGAGGAAGAAGAAGAACCTGTTTTTGCTGAAGAAGGTGAAAGCATCGAATACGATAATGATGAAGAAGAAGAAAACATAAATACAAAAGAAATTCTTCTTATTCAATGCAAGATTCCTTTGTCAGCCTATGACCCCAGTGATTTTTCTGGTATCATTCAGAATCTGATGATTCAGTCAGATTTTGCGTTAAATCAAAATCAAGAAGAGGAATTATAAAGACAGCCGGCATTAAATAGCTATATTCTTAAAATGCCGAATACGAAAAGCTTATGAGTAAAATACAAAAACTTCCCGAGAATGTTCTAGACTCGATTACACCACATCTGCTGACAGGCGAAATAATAGAAAAGGCCCTGCTGCAAGACAACAAAAAGCCTAGAGAAATATGGCTGATAAAAACAAATCAGGCGATAATACTGCATGGCACACAACCTGACAAGCCACAGCCAGCAATTATGGTTCTCGCTTTAGATGAAATACCTGAAATAGACTATTTACAGAAAATAGACGATATTCAGCTGATAATATACTCAAACAAAAACAACGGGAAAGCTGTCTTCCATTTTGAAACTTCTGTATCAAAAGAAATAGAGAAATTTTTTGAGGATTTGGGTGATCTGATTACTTTCAGATATCAAACTCCGAAAGGCAAGATAACTGTTGTCCAAAAAGCCCTGCCTATCGGTCATAAAGAAAGAAAAGTTTTCGGCAGAGGAAAACCTCAGGAAGTTCCTTTTATTTCAAAGAATAAAAACGTAAAACCAAACGATGTAAAAGCCAATACGACTCAAAAAACAGTTGAAAAAACTCCTGCCAAACCTGTTGAGAAACCATTGGCTAAAGAACCAGTTAAAACAGAACCGCCTAAGATAAACAAGCCTGCATCAGACGACAAAGAAAAGCTTGTTTTAAAAACAAACGAAATCAAAGCAAAAACAGAAACCAAGCCTGTAAAACCGGTGATTTCAGAAAGTCCGTCTAATGTTAAGTCATCAAATTCTGAAAAAACATTAGAAAAACCTGTTGTAAAATCAGAAAATAAGTCTGACGCACCAAAGACGCAAGAAAATACAAAAAAAGAATCTAAGCATATTTCTTCTGCAAGCAGTATAATCAGTCATCTGCAGGAAAACCCTGTTCCAAAGACTGAACCTGCAAAACCCAAGAAAGAAATTGATTACGGAAGTCCGCTGTATTTTATTACGGTTACAATTATTTCAACAATCGTTGGATTCTTCTGTCTGTCATTTTTTAAGACTATATCGAAGGTAGTGAATTACTTTAAGAGGGGTTAGGGGTTAGAATTCGAATGTTCTTTAACTAGCCGAATAATTGAAAAAACTAAACCCATAGCAATCATAATAGCTGTACATAAACCAGCAGTATGGTTGAATCTGCTACCAAAGTAACTATTACTACTTAAAGAACTTAAAATAGATATATTGTTACCACTTCCATGAGTTTTGCAATATACTATTATCTTAGAATTATGAACAGCATAGTCATATTTACAGCCATGATAGCGAGGCTCCTTGTTTGCTTTTTCTATACTTTTTTTTATTTCTTCAATGGTCTGTTCATCTCTATATCTATTATATATTTTATCTGTAATATAATAATCACAATGAGAAGCAGTACTTCCTCTATAAGCCCAGATAGTTCCGCCTATAATAACGAAGAATAAAATACTAATAATTATCTTGGCACCTGTTTTTTTTATAATACTCATGATACCTTTTTTTTCTCTCCTAGAAGTCCGCCATAAAGCATTATACCGCCAATTGCAATTAATAAATAATCAGAAATTTCATCATTAGAAAATCCGCTAATCAAACGATTTATACTATTCATTTTATCTTTTATTGTACTTTCATCACAATGGCACACACAACAGACTTTTCCGTTTTCAATAACAAAGAAACAAGCTTCTGGTTTATTCTTATTATAGTCAGGAGCAAGTTTATGAGAATTAATTAGTTCTCTCTCAACCCGATTAAAATCATCGTCTGTTCTAACATCATCAAAAAGGGCATTAAGGGAATCATAATCATTTATAGCACTTTCTATTTGTTTTTGAATGCCAAGACATGCCTTATACTCATTAATATATTCGTAAAAACTTATTCTGGTTGGTAGATAGGAAGACCTAACTGCTACAATACTAGCAACTACAGTGACAATAAATATTATCCATCTAAGAAAGCCTTTTATCAAAAAAATTCTCCTCACGTTTAAACAATTTTATCCATAAATTTACTTATCAGTCAAGAAATTACATAAAATGTCTTTCTAAAAGCTTACTTCAATCTTTAATCTTGAAGCATATTAATAAGTATGTTATGCTGAAAAAAACAAACAAAACTTTGGGGGCAATTAT
>JAFXRA010000004.1 GCA_017526725.1 Candidatus Rifleibacteriota bacterium | reverse complement strand
TGCTTGTTACCGACACATTTGTCATAAAAAGTATAGCGTATGGGCTTTAGCCCTGAAAGCTATACGTTTATGACAAATGTGTCGGCTACAAACAAATAAATACTGATTTTTCATCAAATTTCTAGTTTTCGGACAATCTCTCCTTAAGGAGGGGCTTTAGAATAAGCTCCCACTTAGTCACAACACAAAGTTTTTACTAAGCAAAGCTCTTAATCAAATATAAACCAGATAAGCTTTTTTTCAAGTTTTTACTTCAAAGCTTAGCTTACCTTGGGAAATAATATAAAAGCGTTGAGATAAAAATTATAGAGGTCACAATTGGCCAGAATAAACTTTTAACAATAATATTATCTTCCCAGACTATATATTTGAATTTATCAGGCCAGCAAAGCAAAATGGAATCAACGCTCACAATCAGGAACATCAAGTATGTTACAAAGTAATAGATATCCATGTATATGAGTCCATTTGCAGCAACCTTATCTCTCAAATCAATCTGAGCCACAATTACAACAAAGAACAGAGCGGCTGTGCTTGCCAGAATTGCTCCAGCCGAGAAACCAAGTTTCTTTGATCTTTCTTCATCACTGGAACAAGTTAAGAGAAGAATAAACATCATGACCATAGTAACGAATATTGGCAGGAATATGCTTATGAATGAGCCCAAGAAAGACCTTCTGAGGATTACTTTATAATAGAGTTCATTATTAAGAGTGCCGCCAGTGTGAGATTGGAAAACGCCAAAAGTTGAATTATAGTTTTCCTTTAAATAGGTAAAATAGCTTTCTGAAACGTTCCAGCCTGGAATTGTAAGATTATTATATATTCCTGGCTTAGCATAAGGTTCAATATTTACATAGTCTCTAATATCAGGAACCAGTATTACATTATTTCCAAAGTCTGAAGAGCTTAGTCTGAGACTTACAGATTCAACATCAAAGGGATAAAGCTTGTTTTCAGCTAAATCGCAGCTCACTTTACAAGTAAAATACCAAACAAAAATTTTGCTTCCATCGGGATTATTTTTTTCATAGAGTTTTAAGAACTTACTCTTAAAGGAATCAGCAAAATAAAATCCTTCTTGAACCCTTCCAAGCTGGTCTTTTTCAAGCTTTTGCCATAAATAGCCCGAAAAATTAACCTTTGTGCTGGATTCAAAATCAAGATTCTTCAAGAAAACCCCTACTCTTACTCTATTTATTCTGTTGCTGCCTTCTTCTATCAGCTGATTATCATATTTATCCAAGAAACCTTCTATAATATTCTGGTCAGTCAATGATATTTCTTCTGGATTCTCGTAATCATGGTATTTATTACTGAAAACACAAAGAATACTGATTCCAATAGCAAGCCCAATTGAGATTAAAGTAGTTGAATACCAGAATTTATTTTTTATATCCTTAGGAAGAACCCAACCGAAGAAAGCGGCAGTCATTGTTAAAGCAAAAATACAGCATGCTATACCACAAAAAAAGTATCTTTTTTCTGTAACCGTTTTCATGACAATGCTGTCTTTTAAGACACTGACAACCAATACCCACTTAGAGTTCGGAACAGGCTCTACAAAGTATATTAGTTTTTCTTTGCTAGATTCGGAAAAATACTCAAAATTACTTGATTGGCGCTTAGAAACATAAAAAGCTAATGTGTTTACTTCCTTTAATTGAGGAAACTTTGAAATATCAAGAGCTTTGCTGAATTCTTCCTTTGTCTTGTTATACATCTTAATCTTCATTTCAGAATTAATAGCAAATGCAAAACTGTTTTGAGCTATATCAAGACTGGTAAGAAGTTTATTAAATTTAGCCCCACCCTCTTCTATAATTGCATTAACATCTTTACCTGAAGCCGTTTCTTTCAAAACCTGAGTAGTTTTGTCTATAAATTTTTTCTCGGTATAATCTTCATAATTTAGAGTTTTAACGATAAAGGTAATACCCATAACAAGGAAAATCTCAATGAAAATAAAAAGTATTACATATTTAGTTTTAATGTTTTTCATAAGTTTTTCCTTTAATGAGTTGTTATTATTTTGTCAGTATTCTATATTATTTTGCTATGAAAATTAAGTTATTTATTTGGAGAAAGAGAAGACCCCCTCAGTCTCGCTGGCGTAGCCAGTATAGCAATTGATGGCGGGTGGGGAGTCGCTTCGCCGCCAGCTCTAATTGCTAAACTGTGGGTGGGCGCATCTTCAGAGAAGAAGACCTGCCTCCGGTATTCAGATGGTGAGACGAGGCTGAAGCCTCTGTGGGACTATTGCTTTCGCAACTTGTGAGACGGCAGCTGACGCTGCCTGTGAGAATTGTTCGACAATTACCACAGTGAAACGTCCCACAACGAAGTGTACCACAGCGCAGCGTTACACTTCATTCTTTTAAACCCTACCAACCCTTCTAACCCTTCTCACCCTTATAACAATTCCCACAAGCAGTTATGCTGCTGTCCCACAACGAAGTGTATCACAGCAAAGCATTCCACTACTTTAAAGCCACCTCAGTCTGACTTTGGGCGCTTCTTCTTTTAGAAATCTTGACAATTACGAATAAACGGCTTAATAAAATAACTACTAAATTTTTAAAGGTAAAAAAAATGGCTGGCAAAAAAATAGACATGCTTAACGGCTCTCTGTGGGATAAAATTCTTTTTTATGCCATTCCATTAGCCATAACAGGAATACTGCAACAGCTTTTCAATGCAGCAGACTTAGCAGTTGTCGGCCAATTCAGAGGCCCTCATGCTATGGCTGCCGTAGGAAGCAATGCCCCAGTCATAAGCGTTCTAATAAATTTTTTTATTGGCATATCTCTTGGAACAAACGTAATTTTAGCAAATGCCATAGGTGCAAAAGATGAAAGCAGAATCAGAAAATGTGTTCATACATCAATCTATACTTCTGCTATCTGCGGTGTTCTTCTAACCATCCTTGGTGAAATTGCAGCTGGTTACATTTTAGACTGGATGGCTGTTCCAGAAGAATGTTTCAAGCTTGCCACCCTCTATTTAAGAATTTATCTTCTTGGAATGCCTGTAATACTGCTTTACAACTTCGAAGCAGCAATATATAGGGCTATAGGCGATACCAAGACTCCTTTAACCGCATTAGTCATTTCCGGTATTACTAATGTGATTTTGAATATTGCACTTGTCTGCGGCGGCGGAATGAGTGTTGACGGGGTCGCAATTGCTACAGTTACTTCAAATATAATCAGTTCTCTTTATTTGCTTAATGGCTTAGCCAAACCTGATTCTGAAATTCACGTTGATTTTGGTCAGCTTAAAATAACCAAACCTATATTGATACGTATCTTAAGAATAGGTATTCCTGCGGGAATTCAGTCTACGATGTTCGCTCTGTCAAATCTTATTATTCAGTCATCAATCAATAGTCTTGGCCCAACTGTTATGGCTGGTTCTGCCGCTGCGTTAAATGTAGAAATTTTCGTATTCTTCATAATGTCTTCATTCGGTCAAACCTGCACAACATTTGTTGGTCAGAATAACGGTGCACATAAATATGACAGATGCAGAAAATCTATGTATATCTGTATGGGTTTCAGTTATTTATTCACAGCAACTGCAGCAGTAATAAGGCTAACCTTCTACAAAGAATTATTAGGCTTATTCTGCAAAGATTCAGAAGTTATAGAAATAGGTTTCATCAGGCTTTACTGGCTTGCTTTTGCCTTCTTATTCTCAATTATTCAAGATATTTTGTCTGGTCTGCTTAGAGGTTTCGGCCAATCTCTTGGCCCCGCATTAATAAGTCTAATCTGCATTTGTGGAATAAGAATATTCTGGGTTCTCACAATTTTCAAAAAATCACCTAATTTTACTACTATAATGCAGTCTTATCCAGTTAGCCTATCTATTACAGCATTAGCCATAGCCATACTTTGCTTTGTGCTCAAGAAAAAAGGAAAATTGGGTTCTCCTATCGGCTAACCGTAGTCTATCAATTTTAACAGACAACTAAAAATGGCAGACAGTAGTTTGATCAATTTTAGCAGTGTACAACGCTCTGCTGCTCTATTGCTCTCTAAAGTAGTCTACCCATTGTCATAAACGTATAGCTTTCAGGGCTAAAGCCCATACGCTATACTTTTATGACAAATATGTAGACTTCTCTTGTTTACGGCTCGGTACCACACAAAAACTCGCCATTAAATAAAATAGTAATCTCAATTATGCTTCTTATGATATAATAATTGAAATTATAATTTTACAGAGCATGAACCAATGAACAACACTTTTATTGACAAATATATAAACACAGAAATATCAAAGCTGCCATAT
>JAFXRA010000067.1 GCA_017526725.1 Candidatus Rifleibacteriota bacterium | reverse complement strand
TTCCAACAACTCTAACAACTCTAACAACTCCAACGATTCTAACTATTTTAACATTTACCACAAGATTCCTATTACAAGAATTCTTGAGTCTCCATTTATGTTCTTATATCTTATATCTTTTATCTCAATTTTTAGTCTTATATCTTATTCCAAAAACTAGGCACTTGTACAAGTTTCAAACAAGTGTTATTATATTCGGGTATGTCTTTTTTCAACCAGAACAACATAGATGATGACGAACAGGTATATCTACCTGTAAAAAGCATTGGAACTCAACTTCCAGACCAGACTTTATCTGAAGAAGTTGAGGATAAAATACGTGCAAAAGGTTACAAAAACCGATTTCATGAAGCATCCAAAATTTTAGTTCCCTTAAGAGTTATTGCATTCATACTTATTTTTATATCTCTGTCATACTTAGTAATAACCCAGTTAAAATACATTTTTTTTTCAACTTCGTATTTTGAGTTGAAAGAATTTGAAGTAAGCGGCAATTCAACCTTAAACAAAGACTACATTATAAAAAAATCCGGCATTGCACCGGCTCAACATGTTTTTTCATTAGATTGTGAAGAAGTAAAACAAAGACTTTTAAATGAACCTCTTATTAAAGATGCTTCTGTTGAACTACAAGGCTTGAATACTCTTAAAATAAACATAACCGAACGACGTCCATTTATATATGCCAAGTTTGGTGTAGCTTTTTATGAAGTTAGCGAAGACGGTGTAATAATCAACACAGAGGGTATGGGAGAAAAAGACCTGCCAATTATTACCGGTCTTAAGCTTCAAGACGCATCTTTAGGCACATCCATCGCACACAATGATGATTTTTATACAGCAAAAAGCTGGATAAAAACTTTAGATGAAAAAATTTTAAAACAAATTTCTGAAATCAACTTTTCTAAATGTCAAAATCCATATATAATAATGCTTACAGGTGAGAAAATTTTTCCTCGAAATGCGGAAGATTTTAAAAATAGATACATTTTTTTGCGTGCACTCCTTGACAATTTACGCAAGAATAATGTAGAACCTTTTTACTTAGATATGAGAGCGATGAATGATATAGTCATTCGTCCGAAAAAAATATCGCAAACAAATTCTGAAAACAGAGGTCAAACTACTGGTGGATGATATAATTGTCGGTCTGGACATAGGCACAACAAAAGTATGTGCTGTTATAGGGGAATTAAAAGAAGATCGCACAATCAATGTATTGGGAGCCGGCTCCTGTTCTTATACTGACGGCGTAAAAAAAGGTGCTATTGTAGATATCAAGAAAACTACAGAAGCAATTGTTTATGCTATAGAAGAAGCTGAAAAGTCGGTGGATGTTTCTATTGATTCTGTTTATGTAGGCATCGCTGGTGCACACATAAATTCCATGAACAGCAAAGGTGCAATTGCTATAAAAGGTGCAAACAACGAAATCACTTCTGAAGACGTTGACCGAGCCGTAGACAATGCAAAAACAGCAGTTCAGATTTCTGCTACACACGAAATAATACACATACTGCCAAGAGAATTTGTTGTTGATGAACAGAATGAAATCAGCAACCCAAAAGGCATGGTTGGCAGCAGGTTAGAAGCTCACGTGCACATTATTACTGGTGCAGTAACCGCTATAAAGAACCTTATGAAAAGCTGTGAAATGGCTAAGCTTAATGTTGAAGAAGTCGTTTTACAGCAGTATGCATCAAGTCTTTCTGCTCTTACAGAAGATGAACGCCGCCTAGGTGTTGTTCTTCTAGACATAGGCGGGGGCACAACAGATATTATAGTGTATAAAAACGGGCACGTTGAGTATTCCAGCAGCATTGATATTGCCGGCAGCAGCATAACCAATGACATCGCATTTGTTTTAAAGACTTCAACAGACAAAGCTGAAGAATTAAAAGTAAATGAAGGCGTTGCACAGATAGATCTTGCTGATGAGCAAATTACCATAGATGTTCCGGTAGCTGGTGGCGAAAAAACCAAGACTATTACCCAGACTTATCTGGCAGAAATAATAGAAAGCCGCATGGAAGAAATCTTCGCTAAGGCTAAAACTAAGATTGAAGAAGCAGTTCCATTAAATTCTTTACCAGCAGGAATAGTATTGACTGGTGGCTCTTCATTACTGAAAGGGTGCACAGAATTGGCAGAGGGTATTTTTGGAATTCCCGTCAGAACAGGCAATCCAATACAAATTAGCGGCATAAAAGAAAAAGTTTGCAAACCTCAATATTCCACTGCACTAGGTTTGATTAGATACGGTGCCCTAAATTACAGGGAACCGACAAGAGAATCAGGCTTTGTTAGCGGAATTTTTGAAAAAATTAAAAATTTTTTCGCTAAGTTCTTTACGGATTAAAAAATATATAGTAAATTACCACACATAATAAATATAAAAAGGTGAAGTGTATAAATAGGAGGCAATGGCATAGTGTTTGACAATGATTATATGGGAAGCGGTAGCGCAGAAATAAAGGTTATCGGTGTGGGCGGCGGCGGTTCTAATGCCGTAAATAGAATGATCGAAGCAGATCTTTCCGGGGTAGAATTTATTGTAGCTAATACCGATGCACAGGCTTTACAGAGTTCTAACGCAAAATCCAAAATTCAGTTGGGTGAAAAAATAACTAAGGGTCTTGGTGCTGGTGCAGATGCTGAAATAGGTAAAAAAGCAGCAGAAGAAGACCGTGATGAAATAGCAGAACAGTTAAAGGGTGCCGATATGGTATTCATTACTGCTGGTATGGGTGGCGGCACAGGAACTGGTGCTGCTCCAATTATTGCAGAAGTTGCCCGTGAACAGAATGCACTGACCATTGCCGTAGTAACAAAACCATTTGGTTTCGAAGGTAAAAAGAGAGCCAGCAGTGCCGAATTAGGTATCAAGAATCTTAAAGAACGCGTAGACGCTATAATAGTTGTTCCAAATGACAAACTCATTGAAATAGCTAATGAAGACCTTACTATGGAAGATGCCTACAGACAGGCAGACGAAGTATTAAGACAGGGTGTTCAGGGTATTTCTGACCTTATCACTATTAACGGCGTAATCAATGTTGACTTCGCAGACGTTAAGACCATTATGAAGAGTTCTGGTTCTGCTTTGATGGGTATTGGTGTTGCTTCTGGTGAAAACAGAGCTGTAACCGCTGCTCAGCAGGCTATTGACAGTCCATTGCTTGAATCATCTATCCAAGGTGCTAGAGGCGTTCTCGTAAGCATTTCTGCTTCACACAGCCTCGGTATTATGGAAGTTAACAAAGCTATGAGCATCATTAGAGATGCAGCAGACGAAGATGCAAACATCATTTTCGGTCACAATGTTAATGAAGATCTTGGCGAAAGCATCAGAATCACTGTTGTAGCTACTGGTTTCGGCAAAGAAGACAGAGCATCAATCAGCAACAGCAACGCTGGCCGCATATTAGAAACCGTTCGTTCTAACCGCCAGGTTGAACAACAAAGACCAGTTCAGCAGGTTGTAAATGCTCCATTAGCAGCAAATGATGACAACGACATTCCTGCTATTCTTCGCAACAACAGCGATGACCAGAGTTTCCCTGCATTCCTTCGCAGAGGAAAAAGATAATTCATAAACTTTTCAAATAATTGAAAAATAAAACAGGGGAGAAATAACAATCTCCCCTGTTTTTTAAATTCAGAAAAGAGTAAAAATTGGGTTTAAAGCATAGATTTAATTACGAATCAGTCGCCAGCCAGCTGAAAAAGACAGAGCACCATTATTTGGAGAGCAAATACGCTGGAAGCATCAGTATAGCCTTGGTTTATCCCAATCTTTATTCTTTGGGTATGAGCAATCTTGGTTATCTGACCGTGCACCGTCTAGTCAGCTCTATACCCAATACTGGTGTTGAACGATTCTTTCCAGCATTAGAACAGGAAACCCCTTTAGAATCCCCATATTATTCCTTTGAAACAGGCAGACCCTTAGGCGATTTTAATATATTGATGTTTTCTTTCAGTTTTGAAGGAGACTTCGATAAAATACCCGGTATTTTTGCTTCACTAGGTCTTCCTGTATTAGCCAAAGAACGCAACAAACATCACCCGCTTTTAGTTGCCGGGGGTGCAGCAATAGCATCAAACCCCAAAGCTCTTTCGCTTATTTTTGACATAATTATACCTGGAGAAGCTGAAACCACAATAGTTCCTCTTGTTGAAACCCTTCACAAAGATGGTTTCGACAAAGATAAAGTTTCATCAATAAAAGGAGTATGGGTGCCCTCTGTAATAGAGCAACCCCCAGAGTTATACGGACTGCACGACGTAAACCAGCAACCGGCATATTCCCATATAGTTTCACCATATAATTCCTTTGGCGGGGCTCATATGATAGAAGTCATGAGAGGCTGTCCCAGAGTCTGCTCGTTCTGTCTTGCCAGATGTATTTATGCACCGCCTAGACCAGTAAAAGCTTCTATAATAGAAAACTGGCTCAACGAACACCAAGATTGTAAAGACTTGGGCTTAGTAGCCCCTTCCCTATTTGACCACCCAGAAGTTGAACAAATTTTCAAGATGCTTCAGGAAAGAAACATAAAAGTAAGAAATTCATCTGTTAAATGGGAAAAACTATCGGCTAACATAATCAGTGCACTGCAAAAATCTGGAATAAAAGGTTTAACTGTTGCACCTGAGACCGGCAGCGAACGGTTGAGAAAAGCCATGAGAAAGCCTATGAGCGAAGATTTATTCCTTGAAAGAATAAAATCTTTATTCGAACATGGTTTTGAGCACATAAAAATGTATTTTGTAAGCTGTCTACCCGGAGAAGAAGACGAAGATTCTGACGCTACAATTGATTTTATAAATAGAGTTATAAAAATAGCTCCGTCTATTTCTTCTCTCTCTGCCACTTTTTCTGTATTTGTTCCCAAAAACCATACCCCTTGGCAAAATGAGCCTGCACCAGAACAATATACTATAAAAAAAAGAACAAAGTATCTTAAAGAAGGTTTAAGCAGACTAGGTAATTTCAAAGCTAATTTTGAAAGCCCCCAGGATGTTTTAAGACAGGCTTATCTTGCAAAAGCAGGCCCGGAACTTGGAGAAGAATACGACAGACTGGCAAAGGAAGAACGTGCAAACAGACTTTTCAAAAAAGGCCAATTTACAAATATAGACTATTAATTTATAAACAAATATTACGACCAAATATAACAATTGTATAAGTTGCGGACAGTAGACGCGAGACCTCAAATTAGAGATAAGAGCTTAGAGCATAGAGTTTAGGGGATTGTTTTAGGTCTTCGGACTAAACTTTTGTACTGCTTTGCAAAATTCTCGAAAATCCCCCAGTCTACTTCGTAGACATCCCCCTTTGTTAAAGGGGGTCTTTTAGAGAGGAGAGATAAGAGAGTCTACACATTTGTCATAAAAAGGATAGCGTATGGGCTTTAGCCCTGAAAGCTATACGTTTATGACAATGGGTAGACTACAAACAAAATTTTTAGGCATAGGGTGTAGGAAAAAGGGGCTAAAAGTGAGACGAGACTAAAAGCCTCTGTGAGACGATTGCTGCCTCAATCTGTTACCAGTTAACAAAGAACAAAAAAATATTATTGACCAAGACAACTAAAATAGCTTATAAAATTTAGTCAGATACCAAAATTAGAGCAATAAAAACATGGATAATCGACCTATTGGAATATTCGACTCAGGGGTCGGTGGTTTAACTGTATTTAAAGAAATACGCCAACTGCTGCCCAATGAAAACTTAGTATATTTTGGCGATACAGCCAGAGTTCCTTACGGCAGCAAGTCAGCTATTGCCGTTCAGAAGTATTCTCTAGAAATAGCTAAATTTCTGGAAATGCAAAACGTTAAAATGATTATAATAGCCTGCAATACAGCCTCGGCATTGGCTTTAACCACACTTAGAAACGAAGTCAGAATTCCTGTAATCGGAGTTATAGAACCAGGCGTAAGAGCTGCAATAAAATCGGCTCACAACAACAGCATAGCAGTAATTGGCACAAAGGCTACAATAAGCTCCGGAGCCTATCAAAACAGAATAAAAAGACTGCGCAGTTCTATAAATGTAATAGCTGTTCCTTGTCCGCTTTTTGTTCCTATAGTTGAAGAAAATCTAATGAATACCAAGATTGCAACTGATGCTATGGAAATGTATCTTTCAGATTTGAAAAAGACAGATATTAAATCTCTAATTTTAGCCTGCACACATTATCCATTATTAAAAAATCAATTAAGCAGTTTCTTTGGCAACAATATCAACCTTGTTGATTCTGCATACGAAACGGCGAAAGAAGTAAAAGAAACACTTGAAGCGCGTAGAATGTCTACAGAACAGGAAACACCAGGCAAAGAAAGCTTCTTTGTTTCAGACAGTCCCGAAACTTTCTCTAACATTGCTGCCAATTTCTTAAATAGACCAATAGACGGCAAATGTGTCTTTCATCCTTGGGCAGAAATCTGATTTAGCGGTAAAATAATGGAAGAAGAAACAACAAAACTAGGGAAATTCGTATACAACCTTATTGATGGTATGTTCTGGGTTGCTGACGAAACCGCACGATGGTGGGAAATCAGCAAAATAACAATTCAGATAAAAACATTCAGACGCCAGAAAGCAGCGTTAAATAAATTAATAAAAGAAAATGAACAAAACGCAATAAGCATAAGCGTTAATCAGACGGCACAGCTCACTTCATTAAACGAAAGCATCTCAAAGTTGGCCGCTAAAGAAGATTTATTAAGAAGCAAATGCTGGAACTGGACGCCTTCAATATACTTTTCCCTGATTCTACTGCTGTTTCTCTATGGTGCCGTATCAGTTAATCCTATTCAGCAGATTGTAGACAGACAGAGAACAAGTATAGGTGTATTCGGCGGTCAGATAAGCCGTGTAAGAGAACTTCCCATTCAAAGCCACAGTATTATTTCTGATTCAATCTGGTTCAACAACCGACTTTTTATAGCCGGAAACAATGGGGTAAGCATAATCAATACAGTTACAGGACAAACTCAAAACATAAAAAATTTACCTTCGAATTTTTACGCCAAAGATTTGCTTACAAGCAACAACAAATTGTTAATTGCAGGTTATCCTGGCATATTTGAATACGACCAGGAAAAAGACAGCGTTAAAGCACTTTTCGAAGATAAACTTCCGAACAGATTAATAAACTCATTTGCCGTTGTTAATGAAAAGAAGAACCAGTTTTTAATAGGAACTTTAGGGAAAGGTATTTTCAGAAGCAACGGAGACTATATATCTGAACTGCCTCAAACAAGCGATTACGTAGCAAGAGGTTTTGGACATCAGAAAAAAGAGCTATGGATTCTGCACGAAGAAGGTATTTTAACAGGTAATTCAGATAAGCTTACAAATCTTGATTTGCAGGTATTAGCCGGGAAAAAGCCAAGATGTATGGTTACAACCGACAAAAATGTTTTTATAGGTACAGACCAAGGCATAGTTGCTGGTTATAGAAGCTCCAAAAACTGGGTTTGGACAATGCTTTCTTCAACCAAACCAGGATTCATAAACGACATTGTAAACGCCGGCGAAGTTCTTTTTATTGCATCTGACGAAGGCGTTTTCAGATATTACAAAGGAAAAATGGACCGATTATCCGGTATACCAACCTACTCTCTCTGTTTATGCGATACTTTCTTAGCAGCAATAAACAAGTCTTCTGTGCTCTTGTATTACTTTAATTTCTCAGGAAGCATCGGCAATAACTCTATTTTTGGTGTTATTCCAGAGTTGGGAACCTATACCCCTACTCTTCCAATCACAACTCTGCCGATGGAATCGCGCCCAAGCTACAGCAGAATGCCAGATTACGGTCTGTTGGAAACAGACGGAAAAGAAGCATTAACCGAAAGTTCTTTGTCGGCAGTAAACTATCCTCCTGACCAAAAACCAATGGTAGAACTTCCAATAGAACTTCAAAGACCTGTTTTCTCTGATATTACACAATTTAAAGACAAGTATCTGCTGGCAACTACCAACAGAGGCATCTGGTCATTTGACGGAAAAACCTGGAATCAGATAAATCATAATGGCAAAGGTAATGCAAACAAACTCTGCTGCAACAGCAAACACTGTTATGCATACAGCAGCCAATCTGGAATTTATGAAATTCTAGACAACATTGCTAATCTTATAATTGATTCACAAGAAACATTGGGTCTGAAATATCTTAGTATTTGCGATGAAGATACCCTGCTTCTTTTGTATAATGACGGTAAAGTTAAAAAGTTCAATAAAGGCGAATTAGAATTGTTCTTCAATATCCCGAATGAATTTACTGAAACTTGCCACTCTATTTGGAAAATAAAAGAACAATATGTTGCTGTTCTTAATCAAGGCATTATGACACATGAATCCAATGGGAAATGGAATCTGATGTTTTTCCAGGGAAATATAGATTCAGCTAGAATAGCTGATGTAGTCAGCATCAACAATCAAGAGCTATATATAGCCTTAAATGACGGCAGAATATTCAGATATTCAGACAACAAACTTCCGTTAACAGGAATAATTTCTGACCACCCCAATTCGATTAATTATTCAGGCGATTTATGGGTATCAAGTATGGATTCTCTTTACTTTAAAGATAAAAACAGCTTTACTGCAATACCTTTTAAAAGCAGAGATAAAATACTAGGTGCTTTTCCAGACAAAGAAAACAAAAACATATATGTATTCACAGCTTCTGGTCTTCGCATAATTAATAAACAGAAATAAATTTTCTTAAGATACTCTCAACAAATTACCGATAAATTAAATATATCCTTAATTAAAGCATAACTATGGCTAAAGAATATCTACCAGTATTTGCAGAAGAAATTTTCATCGTCAACCTTTATGGAACCGACGAGGAAATTTATGAATTCAATGAATTGATGAAAGAGACTCAGGTTGAAAAAAATCTGATGTCTATGACTCTGATCATTGAAGAAATCAAGCGCAGAAATTTTCTGAAAATAGATTGGCAGTGCTGTTCCAGATGCAGATACTATGCTAATTGCAAAATCAATTGGTATAGAGGCGAACGCCACATGAACAACAGGCATTGCTGCACCTATTGCCAAAATTTCTGGGATTGTCACAGCAAATTCTGCAAAGAAAACAACTTGAATGAAAAAACTGCTGAAATATGCAAACAAAAACATGCTCAATAAAACAACCAACAAATATAATCTAATATTTTTACAATTGTTTGTATTATGCTTCATTCTTTTAGAAAATCCTTGTAATGCCGGGCTTTCTTTCCAAGGTCCTTCAGGCTTTATAAATACTCCCTCACACAAAACTATTCCAGAAAAAGAAATAGAACTATCTGTAAAGACAAGAAAATACGGCAGTTATAGAGGAGACAAAACCAAAGATGGTTATATGACCTCTTTTGCTTTCGGTTTTTCCCCGATAAAAGACGTTGAATTTGGCATTGAAGCTGATTTAGATTCTGAAACAGATAGAAATAATGTAGAAACAGACCCCAAGCTGAATTTTAAAGTCAGATTGCCCTCTTTCGGAGAAGGCGAATTTTCTCAAATGGCTTTCGGTGGTGTGTTTGATACAAACCCCAATAACTACCACACTCTATATCTAACCTTCGGCGGGTTGGGATTAGGCTGGAATTTTGGTGGAAATGAAGGTATAGGAACAGCTTCTTACGGGAAATACGATAAAGGCAAAAGGAAACCTAAAAACCTCTGTTTACTATTCGGAACTGAAATTCCGGGCAGAAAACCAAGTGAAAGAGGCTATAAAAGCCAATATATAATAGACTACAACGGTGATGTCGTTTCTTTGGGCTGGAGATATTACTCTCACAGAGGGTTCTCTGTTGAAGTACTTGGCTCTACCAAGACCAGTTATGAAGATTTTTACGATTACAAACCATTAACAATAGGTTTTGGGGCTAATTTCTAAAGCTAGGGTATTGATTTTTTAATTCAAAAGTAGCATAATTCTTTCATACTCCCATAATTTAAAGGAAAAATTGTGCTGGGCATTACTTTTATCGGTTCAGGAAGCAAGGGCAATTCTGCTTTACTAGAACTAGATTATTCATATTATCTTTTAGACGCAGGAATTTCGTGCAAGAGAATCTGTGATTATTTATCTGAAAGAAAAATAGCTCTAGATGAAATAAAAGGGATTTTTATTACCCATGAGCATGAAGACCACATAAAAGGTCTTAAAGTTTTGCTGAAAAAAGCACCCCATTTAAAAATTTACTGCACGCCTGGTACCGCTTCAGCTATAGTAGAAAGAGGTATTCCAATAGAAGAATACTATTCTATGAGCTACGAAAAAGTATTCGAAATAAGCAACTGTCTATGCACAGCATTTAAAGTTCCTCATGATGCTGCTCAACCTATGGGACTTCATATTGAAAAAGACAATTATTCTATGGTTATGGCAACTGACTTAGGCTGTGTAACCCCAGAAGTAATAAAACATACTCAAAATGCAGACCTACTTTGCATAGAAAGCAACTATGATTTTGAGATGCTGAAAACATGCTCTTACCCAAGTTGGCTTAAGCAGCGCATAAAAAGCAGCAGCGGCCATCTTCCCAACGAAGGGGTCAGAGGCATACTTTCTAGGATGAATAAAGTACCTGACAGCGTTGTTTTAATGCATCTAAGCCAAGAATCCAACACAAAAGAAAAAGCTTTAGAGTCTTTAGAATCATTTCTAGAGTTTGACGGAACAGACTTCAAGTCGATGCACGTTACCGTTGCTAGTCAGGATTGCCCCAGCGAACGCCTGACAATTGGAACAGAGCTTCCACAAAGAATAAGAAACAGACTCATTGAAAATATAGAAATAAACCCTAGCTACAACGAGGCAGTAAAATGAAAATAGAAATTCTTATGCCAGGGAAAATTCAAGACAAACCATATCAGAAGCTTGTAGACCTGTATTTAGAAAGATGTTCAAAACGACTGCCAGTTGAAATAATTAATTGTAAAACAGAAGATGAGCTTGTTAAACGAATTAGCGGCAAAGAACTTATAATAGCCCTTGATGAACACGCAAAATGCCCGGATACAAATGGTTTTGTTAAATGGCTCGATACAAAGCTAAAATCTGGCTGCAACCGCCTTACAATTTGCTTAGGTGCTGCCGAAGGCCATGACCCCAGAGTAAAATCTGCAGCAAATGCATTTATTTCTCTTTCACCCTTAACCCTAAACCATCAATTAGCACTTCTAGTGCTTGCAGAACAACTTTACCGAGCAATATCCATAATGTTCGGCGAACCCTACCATAAAGCATGATTATAATAACTCCGGAACATTACAAAACAATCAGCAAAGCAATTAAAGAATACGCAGGTATCGTTCTTGAACGTATACCGCAGAATCGTGTCGAGAAAAAGATAATTGACCATATGAAGCATTTAGACTGTCATAACATAAATGACTTCGTAGAACTACTTAAAAACTGCAATAATAATTCCAAGATAATGGACAGCTTTATTAGCGAAATAACCATCAGCGAAAGCTATATTTTCCGCAACCCGAAGCAGTTTGAATATATGATAAACCAGTTCTTCCCAGAATTTTTCAAGAAGAACAACTTTGAATTTCCACTTAGAATCTGGAGTGCCGGGTGTTCTCACGGAGAAGAACCTTATTCTATAGCGATGGTCGCCAAAGATTTCAAAAGAAAAAATCCTAAGGCAAAATTTGTAATTAATGCCGGAGACATCGACAAAACCTGTCTTTTAGAAGCCCAAAAAGGTGTATATAAATCAAAAGCATTGCACGGCAAAATAGAATTCTTTGAGCATAAACTCGGCTTCCATATTGGCAAACATGACAAAAACGGCAATTGTTTAATTTCTCAAGATATAAAAGATATGGTTGATTTTCATTGGCTAAATCTAAAAAATATTTCTAAACTAAAAATTATGCAGGGTTCTGATATTATTTTTTGCAGAAACGTGTTAATATATTTTGATGAAGTCTTAAGGAAAAAAATATTAGAAACCTTCTATGATTATTTGAATCCAAATGGTCTTCTATTTATAGGAGAAAGCGAATGTTTTTCATTCCCTGAAAACACATTCGAACTGCTCGATACAAAAGGTAGTTACGCATACCGAAAACCAGGAAGTAAGTAGGATATGGAAGAAGAGAAAAAAAAGATACGTGTTGTCATAGTAGATGATTCTGCTTTTATGAGAACCGCAATAGAAAGAATGCTTAAATCCGATCCTTCTATAGAAATAGTCGGTTCAGCGGCTAATGGTATGGAAGCAATAGACAGAACAGTCAGATTAAAACCTGACGTTGTTACCATGGACGTTGAAATGCCTATTATGGATGGGTTACAAGCATTGAAAGAAATAATGCGCATAAAGCCTACTCCGGTTATTATGGTTAGTTCATTAACCCATGAAGGAGCAAAGGTTACGTTAGACGCTCTTGATCTTGGTGCGGTTGACTACGTTCCCAAACCAGGTTCTACCTTTTCTACAAACATACTTCAGTTAAAAAATGAGCTTGTATCAAAAATCCATAATGCTGCCGGCAGTCAGCCTCATTCTATAAAGCTTGAATTCGCACCAAAAACTACAATTAAACGTTTTGCTTTCAAAGAAGAACGAATAACAAAAGTAATATTTATTGGTGCATCAACAGGCGGTCCGCCAGCAATACAAAAGATTTTAACTTCCTTAGACCCGAATTTACCAGCTCCGATAGTAATAGCTCAGCACATGCCAAAAGCTTTTACTTCTGCTTTTGCAACCAGATTGAACACCATTTGCAGATTAAAAGTTAAAGAAGCTTGTGACGGTGAACAATTACAGAATTCTATTGCATATATTTGTCCTGGCGATAATCAAACTACGGTTAGAAGAAGCCTCGACGGCAAATGCACTTTTTCGGTTATATCTAATACTGTTCAAAAAGACCAGTTTGCTCCCTGTATAAACACTCTGTTCTTCTCAGCAGCAAAAGAATTTGCCCATAACGCTGTAGGAATAATTCTTACAGGAATGGGAGAAGACGGTGTTAGAGGGCTGAAGAACATAAAGCTTATGGGTGGACTTACCATAGCTCAAGACCGTGTTTCTTCAGTTGTTTACGGTATGCCTAGAGCCGCCTTAGACCAGCAGGCTGCCGTTAGAATACTAAATCTTGATGATATAGCCAACGAAATAGAATTATCTCTTAAATAGGCTTTTTAAGATGTCTCTAAGTTCAAAACTGAAGAGATTCAGCTTCAGACTGCCTCAAGGCGCAGAGGGAATGTTGTCGCTGTTTTTAATCATATGCGACATGTTCCTGTTAGATTACATATTCAAAGAAACCTTTAACATCTGGTTATCAGGGAAAGGTCCTGTAGACCTTTATCTTGCCTCATATAACCAGGTTAAGTGGTATCTGTTTTCTTTTTATCTATTCTTTGGAATAATATCAGGCATATTCAGCTTAAGAAGTCTTAAAGCAGCTTCTGATATAATATTTCATACAACAAGTTCCCTGCTTTCAACCTTTATAGTTTTCAACCTTGTTGGTTTCATGTCTAGAAGCTTTGCTGCATTATCTCACAACTTTCCAAGACCTATCATGCTTATAGCCACTGCAATAAGCATTTTTGCTGTTTTCTTAACAAGAATAATAATATCAAGATTATTCAGACCTCATCCAAATCTGGTTAAAGCCATTATCATAGGCGACCCGGTTGAAGGGAAAAGAATTATCAACCATTTTCACCGCAGAGGCGGAGTCAGATTTCGCATTGTTCGCTCAATGAAATCTGATGAACTTGAAGAATTGGCTTCAGAAGTTATATTCAAGCATGTTCATGAAGTCTTTGTTACAGATACAGAGCTTAATCTGGACAAATTCTGGGCTCAAATCTATTATCACCGCAAAGAAGAACCTCATAAGTTCAACGTCAGAATATCTGTAGATCCCAGCAAAACGGCTGCTTCTGTCGGCTTGAGAAGTCTTGAAGATTTTCCTCTTATTACAATCTGCTCTCATCCTCTTACTGATGCTCAAATTATCATAAAACGAGTATTCGATATTCTCTTCTCGATTTTTGCTATTATTATAACTTCTCCGGTAATGCTGCTTACGGCAGTTCTAGTTAAGATTGACTCTCCAGGCCCGGTTTTCTACAAACAAAAGCGTGTTGGTCTTAACGGTAAAGAATATGACGTAATTAAATTCCGTTCTATGCGTATGGGGTCTGAAGCTCAAAGCGGGCCAACAGTTTCTACTGCTGATGACCCAAGAGTTTCTAAACTGGGCAAATTCATCAGAAAATTCGGTATTGATGAATTGCCGCAATTTTTCCTAGTATTAACCGGTGAAATGTCTGTTGTTGGGCCTCGTCCTGAACGACCCTATTTCGTTAATGAATTTTACGAATTTCAGGGAAGAAGGCTGTCAGTTAAACCAGGTGTAACCGGTCTTGCTGCAGTAAACTCCAGATACTACCTAAAGTTAGTTGATAAAGTTACTTACGATTATTACTATCTTGATTACTACAGCATTCTTTTAGACATAAAGATAGTTTTCCAAACCGTTTGGGTTCTGCTTTTCGAACCAAATTATTCTAAGTAATTTATAATTCAAAACCGCTTGTATCTTAAACCTAAAGATGGTACACTTTTATAATCTTTTTTGGAGTGATTAATATGGCTAAAATTAATTCAAAAATGACTATATCAGAAGTGCTTAAGGAAAAACCTGAAGCATCAGAAGTTTTACACGAATTTGGCATGCATTGTCTAGGTTGTGCTATAGCAGCCGGGGAATCAATAGAAGAAGCTGCAGAAGCTCACGGAATAAAATTGGAAGACCTTTTAGCTGCTCTCAATAAATAACAATGCTTCTAGAACGTATCAACGAACCAAGTGATTTAAAGAAGCTCACGATAAACGAGCTTGAAGCGTTAAGCCAAGAAATTCGCGAACGCATAATTGAAGTTGTGTCTAAAAATGGCGGTCACCTCGCTAGCAACCTTGGTATCGTTGAACTTACCCTTGCTATTCACAGAGTATTCAATTCACCAACAGACCAGATTGTCTGGGACGTTGGCCACCAGTCTTACACCCACAAACTCATTACAGGCAGACAGAAAGAATTCGATACGCTCCGCAAGTTTAACGGGTTAAGCGGTTTTCCTAAAATTACCGAAAGCGTTCACGATGCG
Source organism: Candidatus Rifleibacteriota bacterium (assembly GCA_017526725.1). Next base: position 3,394 of record JAFXRA010000067.1, on the reverse strand, counting down.
TTTAATACAGGTCACAGTTCGACTTCTATTTCTGTAGCTCAAGGCCTGGCCTTAGCAAAAGAACAGCTCCAGCTTCCAGGCAAAACTATAGCTGTAATAGGCGACGGTGCCATGACTGGCGGTATGTCTTTTGAAGCCTTAAACTACATTGGTCACAGAAAAAGCAACGTTGTTGTCATATTGAATGACAACGAAATGTCTATTTCGCCAAATGTCGGCGCTATGGCCATGTATCTGCACAGATTAAGACTGGAACCGGCTTATACTACTCCGAAAGACTATTTATCTAAAGTCTTGAAGAATATTCCTGGTTTCGGAACCAGACTTTATAACGTTTTAAGCCGTATCGAAGGCAGTTTTAAATACCTGCTCACTCCCGGAATGCTGTTTGAAGAACTTGGCTTCAAATATATCGGACCTGTTGACGGCTATAATTTTGAAGTTTTAGAAAGAGCTTTGGTTAGAGCCAGAGACCGACAAGGACCAGTTCTAGTTCATGTTCTTACTCAAAAAGGCCGAGGCTATAAGCCCGCTCAGGAACAGTGCAACAAGTTCCACGGCATTGGCCCCTTCGAAATAGAAACAGGAAACGCTAAAAACACATTAAAAAATGTTCCGACCTATACAGAAGTTTTCGGCAATACAATCTGCAAACTAGCTAACGAAAACAAGAAAATTATAGCAATAACAGCCGCTATGAAAGAAGGAACAGGCCTAACCAAGTTCTCAAACGAATTTCCTTCTCGTTTTTATGATGTCGGAATAGCCGAACAGCACGGCGTAACCTTAGCTGCCGCTCTTGCAAAATCAGGATTGAAACCTTTCGTAGCTATTTATTCAACTTTCCTGCAAAGAGCCTATGACCAAATCGTTCACGATGTGGCTTTAACAAAACAGCCGGTAGTATTCTGTCTCGACAGAGCTGGTCTTGTTGGCGAAGACGGCCCGACTCATCACGGCTGTCTTGATATTTCATACATGAGATCAATACCCAATATTCAGGTAATGGCTCCTCGAGATGAAGTTGAATTGGCTCTAATGTTAGAATATGCTTCAAAACAGAATGTTCCTATATCTATAAGATACCCAAGAGGCTATGCTACAGGAACCACAGATTCAGCATCTTCTCGACAGCCAATCCAATTAGGCAAATCAGAAGTCATAAAAGAGGGCAAAGATTTAATATTTATGCCCTTGGGTTCATCCTGCTCTGACGCATTAAAAGCCATTGATGAACTTGAACAAAAGCATAATCTAAGCATTAAAATCATTAACCCAAGATTTGTTAAACCCTTTGATGAAGACAGACTGTCAGAAATAATTTCTTCTAAGCTTCCTATAGTAACATTGGAAGATAATGTTTTGGCTGGCGGTTTCGGCAGCATGATTGCTGAAAAACTAATAGATGCTGGTGCCTCTAACAAATTACTTAGACTAGGACTTCCAGATAATTTCATTCAACACGGAAGTTTGAAAGAACTTAAAGCTATGCTCGGCCTAGACACCCAAAGCATAGTAAATAAAGTTATTACCTTTATTAATTCAAAAGTTTAAAGTTTACTAATTAATTGCCTTTTGATTTACTTAATTTCGACTGATAGCGAAACAATCTAGATTTTTAATATTTATCTTTGTTGTTTCTTTGGTTGCTAACACTTCTATTGTTTTATATGTTAAACTAAATTATTGATTCTTTTATGGAAAAAACTATGATAAAAAAGATAACACTAATTGTTTGTTTTTACTTTTTTGTAATCAATAGCTCCTTTGCTGATGAGATTAAAATAGAAGAAAAAGCCTGCCCGTTATGTAAAACCAAACTTAAAGTTACTTCCATACAACCTCTTAATAAGTTTATATTAGATTATGACCTTTATCCCCATGACTTAGCATCTCCTTCAATACCACTATCAAATTATGTAGTAAGGTGTTATAATTGCAATTACTGTGGGTTAGCAAAAGACTTTGAAAAAAAATATACCGATGAAGAAAAAAACAAACTAACACTTTGGCTTAAAGAAAATTATCCTCCCTCAAAAGGTTTAGAAAAATTAGAAAGTTTTTTATTATTTCCTCCTTTTAAGTGTTTTGAAATAGCAGCACAATTATCAGCAACAAACAAAGAATCTAATTATCAAATCGGGAAACTTTATTTAGCTTCGGCATGGAGCATAAGAACCCTCCATTTAATACTTGATAAAAATGGAAACGATATGGAGTATGACTCTTCAGAATTTTTTGGCAACAAAAACGATATAATCAAACAAGAAAGTATAAATCTCAATAAAAGATTAAATTTATATGAGGAAAGTACTTTCAATTTTGCAGATTACGAGACTAAAATAGCCGAAAAAATAGAAAAACTAAGTATAAACGATGAAAATGAAAAACTTAACTATTTCTGTTCTTTAGCTTACAGACTACGCATAGCTGGCGAAAATACAAAGGCAGAATTTTACATAAAAAAAGCGGAGAAATGTAGCAATTCAAGTCAGTTCTTTGATTTATTTGAGGGGTTGAGAAACTCAATAAAAAAAGAAAGATACTATCAGAGCAAAGTTATAGAATTTTTAACAGCTTCTCTGAATGATAATCTAACTGAAAAACAAAAACTAGAAGTTTATTTACTACTAGGTGAAATGAACAGAAGATTAGAAAAATTTGATGAAGCCCAGAAATATTATTCTAAATTGTTAGAAACTTCAGAAGTTTTACCAGATATATACATTAGAGCTTTAAAGTTTGCTAATTCCAATATGGGTAGCTTTGGTAATATTTCAAAAGAAACATTCGATAGATTAGATGAAAGAAGAATTAATGATTATTTAGACAAATTATCCAATCCTGTAATTGGAAGTGAAGCAGCAAATTACCTTCGTTATTCTACAAGAAGGGATATCATTTTTCCTAGATTAAAAGAAATAATAAAATCTGCAATTGATAATCCGCCTGATTATTATAAATTGATTAAAGAAAAAAATGGCACTGAATACTTTATAGATGAAGAAACACAAAGAATAAAAATATTAGACAAATTTACCTTAATTGGTAATTTTAAACTTGAAAATGCTTTATTTGCACTGTCCGATGAAACCAAAGAAGCAGCAGAATTTCTAAGTGACTTATTCTTTAATCATCACAGTTATTTTACAATTTCTATAACAAAAAGCTTAAAACCAATAGTCCATTTTTTGCCTTCTGATAAATTCGTTCAAGGAATAAATAAAACAACAAATACATATGAAATAGATAATTATGCTGAACTACTAAAATTAATTAACGATAAACCTTCTTTTGAAGCACTGTTAGCTAAAACAGAAAAATTACTAACGGAAGAAAATTTAAAAAAACTTTCTGATTCAGAATTTGCTAATAAAAATATATATGGCTATAC
>JAFXRA010000003.1 GCA_017526725.1 Candidatus Rifleibacteriota bacterium | reverse complement strand
TAGTGAATTAATGACAAAGAAAAGGCGCTTAAGCCTATCATTACTAGTCCGACTGCTTCGTCTCGCTGGCGCTGGTCTACCATGACAGGTGCGTATCTTGAACCTGAAGGGCGAGCCGAGAAGGTTCCTTCACTGTTTTTATGAAGTTCTGTGGTGTCGTCTCGTTTGCGTTTCCTTGTTCTGCTTCTTTCTTTACAAGAGGAATCAGGTAAGAGTATTTTTTTTGTGTTCATTGTTTACATCCCCGCGAATTTGATCAGTGAAATACAAATGATTGAAACAGCAAAAAGGTAATAAGCAAAATAAGATAATTTCTGCTTATTGATGATATATACTAAAAACTTCAATGATAAAAAGCCTACTATCATAGAAGTAATTGCTCCGACAATAAGGTGAGATGGAATTAAGCCTTCCGGAAGGTGACCTATTTCTTTTACTATTTTTAAAACTTTAATGCCTTCTAATAGGGTTGCTCCGCCAACTGAAACAATCATGAGAAGGAAAGAGAATCTGGCTGCTTCTTCTCCCTTAAGTCCACAAATAAGCCCTGCGGCAATTGTTGAACCAGAACGGGAGATACCAGGTGCGCAGGCAATGCCTTGAGCAATACCTGTTGCTACTGCTTTGCCATAAGTGAGCTCTGGAAGGGTGGTGGAATTTTCATTTTGTTTCTTTAGCTTTTCGGAAATAAGAAGAATTGCGCCTGTAAATAAAAAACAGCAGCATACAGCTATTGGGTTTTCCATCATTGCTTCGATTTTTTTCTTAAAAGTAAATCCAATTATAGCTGTTGGAATGCTAGCTGCTATAACTAGCCATGCAATTTTACGTCTTGAGGGATCTTTCCAGCCTTTAATCGTAAAATAAGGAACTATGTCTTTCCAAAAATAATATATAACCGCAATCAGAGTCCCAAAATGGAGAACCAGATCGAAGGTCATGGTAGAGCCATTTTCAATAGTTTGGGACTTTGTAAAGTATTGAAATATAGACAAATGTCCCGAACTGGATACAGGTAAGAATTCAGTTAACCCCTGAATTATACCTTGCAATATAGTATTTAACATAGATTGCCTCCTTTAAGGTTAATCTCTGTTTTCTATTAGATTAAGCGGATTTGTTTAGTATATAGTTTGACACCTATACATTAAGGTTATCGGAACATCTTAGGAAATACTTGAATTTTCTTACATATAATATAGAGTTGTCATCCCACAGCGTAGCGTAACACTTCTAGCTCTTTCAACCCTTCCAACACTTCATACTCGTATAATAATTCATTAGGTAAAATGTCGGACAGTTTGCTTGCTCAACCTTATTCTCCTCCGCGGTCTCTGAAAATATCTACCTTCGAATAGACTTTGATGGAACGAGCCTTGTGCGGAGAATAAAAGGTTTCGCGTCTACTGTCCGATTACAATTACCACAATGAAACGTCCCACGACGAAGTGTCCCACAGCGAAGCGTATCACTTCCTACCCTTCTAACTCTTCCAACGCTTCTAACAACATTTTAAATGTCCAAAGTTTATAGTCCAAATTCATAAAAACAAAACGAATAGTATTAATTATCTAAAATATGATAAATATTAAAGGATGGCAAGCTTATTATTTGTTTGTTGATAATAAACTAAACGACTATTTATGGTTACTATAAATATGATAATAAAATGATTGTTATTGGTAAAACGATAATTTAATTTTTGAAATTGAAACAATAAATTTTTATATTTTAAAAATGATAATATAATCATAAAACGAATAGTTTGGTTTTGTTGTTGAAAAGTTAAAAAAAGAAGCTAAAATATTAAATTTTTTTTTGCTTATAGTGTGAAATATGCTATACTTTGCCGAAAAGAAATCTAAGCCAGGGAGATTATTAAATGGCTATTGTAGTTAATGATTTACGTAGAGGTATGATAATTCTTTATAATGGCGACCTTTGTCAGGTTGTCGATATAGAATTTATCCGTCCAGGAAACTGGCGTGCTTTGGCTCAGGCCAAGCTTAGAAACCTTAAAACAGGTTCAACTTTTATTCAGCGCTATCAGACTACTGAAAAAGTGGATGAAGCTACTGTAGAAACAAAGTTGATGCAGTTCTTATACTCTGATGAAAATTTCCTTCATTTCATGGATATGGAAACATATGAACAGATGGAAATGGAACTTGATCTCTTAGGAGAACAGGCAAAGTTCTTGAAAGAACAGATGGAAATTTACGTTAAGTTGTATGAAGGCAAAGCTATTGGTGCAGAACTTCCTCCATCAGTAGAACTTAAGGTAATCGAAGCTCCGCCGAATGTTAAGGGCAATACTGCCAGTGGTGGTAATAAACCTGTAACTTGCGAAGGTGGACATGTGGTAACCGTTCCAATGTTCATCGAAGCTGGCGAAACAATAAAGGTTGACACTCGAACAGGCGAATATCTTGAACGCTGCAAAAAATAAGTTGTAATTTTTGCAAGTTTGAATATTTTTAGAGTGAAACTTTATTGCTTTTAACTGCAAAATTGTTAATAACAAGCTGACTCAGAGCTTATTTGAAGCTTAGTCAGCTTGATATTCACTCTAAATTTATGAAGGTGTTTTTATGAGATTTATTAAGCCAAAAAAGGGATTTAGATTATCTAGAAATCTGGGATTGCTGCTATTCTCAACAGCAGTTATTTCAGGCTCTTTGTCTACTGACAATAAAGCTTATGGTCTGGAAGCACCTTCTATGCCGCCGTCTGTCTTGATGGCTTCTGCGAAAAATACCGATTCCAACAGCAGCAGTAAAGCAGTAAAACCTTCTGAAAAGAAAGATGTGAAAGCAGAAAAGACTTTGACTTCTAAAGAAGTTAAGCCGGTTCCTGCCAGTGCTGCTTCTGTAAAAAGCAATACTGAAAAGAGCGTTAAAGAAGTTGAAGTTGTTCCAGCTCCAGTAGTTAAACAGAATTCTGTAGAAGAAAAGTCAGAAGAACTTACTCCTGCGGCTCCTCCTTCATTACTTGTTAATTCTGTTAAAAATCAGAATACTAAGCAGTTTGATGAAGACGAAGACGATATTGCTGATGATGAATTTTCTATCAAAGGCGAAGATCAGCCAAAACCATCAAGTAACCTTATAGCTTCTGCAAAGATTGTAGAAAAAGACGTTGCTCCTGCTGTAGCTCCTAAGAGTGCAAAAGAAAAGGCTCCAGCTCCATTAGAAAAGAAAGCTGAAGTTAAGCCAGTTGAAAAGAAAGAAGCCCAGGCTAAGGCCGTTGCAGAAGCTGCTGTTGTAAAAAAAGCTGAAGTAAAAACAGCAGAAAAGAAAATTTCAGATAATTCTGCTAAGAAAGAAATTGTAAAATCTTCTTCTAAAGCTTCTGATAAAGCAGTTGAAGTTAAAAAAGCTGAAAAAACAGAAGTAAAAGAAGAAACCAAACCAGAAGTAAAGAAGCATTCAAAAGTAAGAAGAGTAAGTAAAAAGATTACCGTTGATGATAACGAATGCCCTCCAGAATGGGATTGGTTCTCCAAGCCTCTCGTTTTTGTTAGAGATGCAAATGGTAAGCTTGTTATTACTGCTGATAAGAATGCACCTGATATTGTTATTGGCTCTAAGAAGACTTCTGGAAATGATATTAAAAGTGTAAAAGCTGTTAAGGCTGAAAAAAAAGTTGTTCAGGTTAAGAAACCTGTTAAAAAGGCTGAACCTAAGAAAGAAGAATATGTTGAAGCCAAGTCTATTGAAGCACCTGCCGCTCCGGCTGTTGTAGTAGAACCTAAGCCAGTAGTTGAAGAAACTGCTGAAGTTAAGGAAGAAACCCCAGTTGTTTCTTATGCTAAGCCGGTTGTAATGATTGAAACCAAGAATGCTGAAGAAACAAAACCATTGTTTGCTGAAGCTTCTGAAAAAATGGCAAGGATCAAGAGATTGCATGCTTATGAAGCTAAGTATAGCGACATTGAAATGGCTTCTGTAAGAAGATCAGCCAGCATGATTCGTATGCATAAGCTTGTTGTAGAGCTTATCAAGCGAACCGAAAACAAGCCGAATAAAGCCAATAAAATGATGAAGGCTTCTGTAGCACCACAAGCTCCTCCAAAAGCTGCTAATAATAGTAAAATCGCAGATAGTTCTTCTGATAGCCGCAGTGATAGTTCAAATACATCAAAGTATGCATTCAGACCTTATGTAAATCCGAATTTCAGCTCTACAATGTATTCTAGAGCATATTAAGAATAAGATTGATCAGGTTGTAATATAACAAGAAAGCCTTTATTGATAAGCTTTTTAGTGAAATTTAAATAAAGAAAGCAGGTGTTGATAGGTAATTTAAAAGAATCAGACAATAAGAAGCCTTGTCTGGTTTGAATTCTAAGCTGGCTGCTAATGGAAAAGCTTGTCTTAGAAAGAACGACGCAGAGAGCCTTTTGGCTCATTTTTTTTGTCAAAATTTCAGGTGATTCCCTTGTGAATCCTCTGCCAGAATATGAAAGACTCTGATATAATATAAAGTTGTTTGTGAAAATAATATCAGAATATGCTAGAAAACACCCAATATTATAAATAAATATTTATTTATAATATTGGGTGTTTGAATTAATGCGGGTTAAAAATATATAGATTTAATAAATAAAGATTTATTTAAAAATTAGGGTAGTTATCCACAGATTGTGAACTTGTATAAATAATTGTTTATGATAGATGAAAATATAGAGTCTGAAGTTCTGTGGATAGTGAGACGAGGCTAAAGCCTTTGTGGGACTGTTGCTTACACAATTTGTGGGAATTGTTTGTAAATTGTTTGAAGAGTTCTTGTTTCAACGAGTTCGAATTGTTTGGCCCTGTAAACAAAGTAATAAAATTTCTCATTATCTTTTACCCACTAACCTTTGTTTCAACAATTTGAACTACTCGAACATTTAGAACTTTTGTTATTCTTAAATCTTATATCTTGTAACTTATAATAACAAATTGAATTTGTTGGTGAATTATGTTAGAATCTCGCTAATAATTTAGGCTTTTTTCGAACCTGAATTAGAATAACTTACAGGAGTAAAACGATGTTTTTAAACTCTGTAATTATTATGATCATTGGAATGTTTGTTGTTTTTATATTCTTGACCATAATGATTTTAGTTATGAACCTTACATCTTTGGTTCTAACTTCTGAAACTTTCAAACAATACTTCCCACAACCCAAACCAGCTCCGGCGGCTCTCCCTGTATCTACTGGTAACTCAACAGAAATGGAAGAAATTGCCGCAGCTATTGCTATTGTCAAAGCTAATGCATGAGGTGAATAAATAAAAATGGCAAAAAAATTAATTAAAGTTATGGATACATCATTTCGTGATGGTTTCCAGTCTGTATTCGGGGCTCGTGTTTTAAC
>JAFXRA010000066.1 GCA_017526725.1 Candidatus Rifleibacteriota bacterium | reverse complement strand
TAGCTTCATGCTTACCAGGCCAGGTAAATTGGTAGCGTTCTTTAGGCCCTTCAACCACCTCATTGGAAATAAGCTGTTGCAAAACGTCTTTATCAATCGCAGGTTTGATTACACCGTCAACTTCAACTTCTGTTACAGCTTCAGGGAAGAGTTCCTTCAGCTTCTTGAAGTTTTCCTCTGCCATATTCGGCGTTTGCATTTTTAGTCTTTCCATTTTTTAGTCTCCTGATGAATGTTTGTTAATTATCGTAAGTTCCTGCTTTTATGAATGTTTTTAGAGATTAGAGATAAGGGAAGAGAGAGCAGAGTCATCTCTTAAACGAGCCGTAAGGCTCGTAGGCTCTCTTCTAGCTCCATCAGTTTCTTATGAAGCTCAAATTTTCTATTTGGTTGCTTTTCTCTCCTTATGGCGGTATCTAGCTTTGCAATTTCTTTTTCCAAAGCTTTTGCCTTGTTTTGAAGTTCTAGTTTGTGGTCGAGGTCAGATTTAGAGATGACTTTGCTATACTCCCCTTTGTAAGGGGAGATGTCAGCTTTAGCTGACAGAGAGGTTTTTAATTCATCGCTTGTTTCTATTTCTTCATTTTTGTTAAAAATCCCCCTGTTGCTATCGCAACTGTCCCCCTTTACGAAAGGGGGCATTTTAGAAACTTCTTGTGACGATGATTGCTCCAAAGAAGTTTGGTTTACTACGGATTCGCTCACCACTCCGTCCTGCCTTTGGCAGTCCACCTCTCCTCCAGGAGAGGCTTTAGGACAACTCGCCACATCATTATTTTCCACATAAAAACGATTCTTGCTGGGACTATCGCGATGTTCTAAACAATCCTCTTTTCTCTCATCTCTTATCTCTCTTCTCTCTTCTAAAGCAATCTGCTCAACAAACGAAAGCCAAACCTCGTTCATATTATTGCCGTTCAAAGTTAAAGAAACTTCTTCAAAAGGCTTCCATTTGCCTATGTAAAGCTGTTTATAATAGACAGCCAGCTTTGCATACTGCTGATAACGCAGTAAAAATACTAATTTATGGCTGTTTTGCTTTGCGATAGTTTCAATAAGCTTAGAATCGAAGTCATGTTTTTTAAGCTCGATTTGAAGTAAAAGCACTTCTTTGATGGGCTTTTCTATAGCTGAAGCTGAAGGTAACGCTTCGGCGTGGTTAGTGGTCGATGAGTGGTAAGTATTTCCTAAAGCTTCCCCTTGAGGGGAAGTGGCTTGTTTGCAAGCCGAAAGGGTGACCGAACTAGAGTTATCCAAATTTAGCGACAGCGTATTAGAACAGCAATTATCACTGTCATTGCGAGCGTTAGCTTGGCAATCCAGAGTATTAAGAATTATTTTTTCTTGATTATTAGAAAACTTCTCTGTCACTGCGTGACATCTCCCCTTAAAAAGGGGAGCATTATTAGATTCTGCTTGTGATTGAGTTTGCTCCAAAGAAGAAGATATACTACGAATTCGGTCACCCTCTCTTTTATTCTCTCCCTCAAGGGAGAGCTTTAGGGCATCTTCTCCAGTGTTTATACTACAATCACCCCCAACACCAATCACACCTTGATCTTCATAATCTCTAAAATTGAGCACTGACTTAGAAAACTTGTTCAAAATCTTTATATGAACAATATCTGAAATCAGCTTCTTTTTCAGATTAGGGATTAAATCTAGATGCTCTAAGAACTTATCTTTGGGTAAAATTCTGTTTACTACAGTGGTTGATGGAAATTCAATCATTCTTTACCACCATGAAACAAATAAGCTCAAATTCATCTAACCCCTTGATGGTATCATTCAAAAAGCTAGTTTCATCATCACCAAAGAATGAATCAACATCAGATTCTTCTTTTACCTGAATCATTGAAATTACTGCTTGTTTCAGCAGTTCAGAATATTTATCCATCTTTCTGCCATCATTGGTTTCATTGTTAAACCTATGACAAAGTTCAAAATCAGGTGCTGTTTTTCCCTTAGCCAAAGCACGCATTTCATCTAAAATACGCTTTGGGGCAAGATAATTTTCTATAACTTCTCCATCATCGCCTATATAAATCATATAGAACGGATGTAAGCGGTTCCGGTGTTTGATGTTAATGCCTTCGTTTCGATTTCTTAAAACAAAGATAACTCCAGGCTTTTCACCTTTAACAACTGCGTTTATTCCAAAAGGCAGATTTTCAGGGTTTGGGTGAGTCTTTATATAAGTCAGCAAATCAATTCTGAAATCATTAAGCCCTAAATCCATTATTGAAAGGCTTTCGCTCATATCTTCAAAATCAACGACTTCATTTTGTAAGTGTTCTAACTGTTTTCTGCGATATGCCAAATCGCCTTTTTCGTTAGTTATGTAATCATCATCGCCTGTAGCCGTAAGAACGCTAATTTTCATACGGCTTTCTACCTTGCCTTTAAGATTAATGTATTCATCGAGAGTTATATCCGGCCAGAAATTCACAAGTTGTATCTTTTCGTTGATACTGCCTATTCTGTCGATTCTGCCAAAACGTTGAATGATGCGGACAGGATTCCAATGGATGTCGTAATTGATGCAATAATCACAATCTTGGAGATTTTGACCTTCTGAAATACAATCTGTTGCAATAAGAATATCTATGTTGTTCGTATTCTTAGGCATTACAACAGCCTTTTCTTTGGAAACTGGCGAGAACAGCGTTAATAATTCATTCATATCTTTTGAAACACCTTCGATTGTGCATTGTATAGCATCACCGCTTACACAGGCTGTTTCCATATTGAACTCAGATTTTGCCCAGTCTTTTATGTTTTCAAAAAGGTATTCAGCAGTATCTTTGAAAGCAGTAAATATAAGTATTTTGCGGTTATTATTGTTGATTGGACTATTTACTTTTTGAGAAATAATTTTACGAAGTTCAGACAGTTTCGAATCATGTGCTGAATCAATATTTGCTATTTTATCGTTTATTTCTTGTAAAACTTCGATGTCTTCTTTAAGTAAACTATGCCAGCGGCGATAATCCATATCAGAAATTTCGATTTTCATTTTTTTGCCAAAAACAAAGTTTTCTTGTTCCTGGTCGTCGCCTGAGAAATCATCTACATAATCTAAGTTTGTAGTATAGCTGAATCCTAAAGCCTCTCCTTGAGGAGAGGTGACCTGCTTTTGGCAGGTCGGAGTGGTGACCGAATCAGAGCAAACATTGTTTAGCGATAGCGTATTAGAAACACCAGTGCCATCATCGTCATTGCGAGCAGTCGTAGACTGCTTGGCAATACAGTCTTCTTGTGACGATGGTTGCTCCAAAGAAGATAATAAACTACGAATTCGTTCACCACCCCTTTTATTCCCCTCCTCAAGGAGGGGCTTTAGGGCATCTTCTCCAGTGTTTAGTCTACAATCATACCCATCACAACCAACACCAATCACACCTAACTTTGACTGCTTAGAAGCCATAAAACGATTAATCAACTCTAGAGCGCTATGAATGTTTGCCATTATACGACTAACAGTCAGTCTAAAGGAATGAACAGAGCTTTCCATGCGCTTTAAGAGATTAGTTGATATTAGGTTTCTAAGACCTATTTCACGAATTTCTAATGTAAGATTTTTCAAATCTTTTTGATATTTGGCTCTTTTAGTTGGCAATAGGAAAACAGAAGGCGTATAAATAGCCAAATGAAGCCTCATCAATAAATCATAGATTTCCTTATAATTTGTAGAACCCTCAATATCAGTCAGCTTTGGCTGTAAGCTAATTGGCTTCAATCTATCAGGGAAACGCCCAATAGAATTCATATCATAATAACGTTGAATATGCTTACGTGAACGAGCAATAGTGACAGCGTCAAGCAGTTCAAAAAAGTCGAAATCAAGTTTCTCAAGAAGCTTTTCTGTTGTACGCTCGTTGGGATCTTCCTCTTTACACCAGGAATTATAAACTCTTTGAGCCTGTTTAAAAATTGAATCAATTCCAGCAGTTGTATTTGCAGACTTCTTTAACTTAGAGTCTATGATTTCAGTTTTCCCTTCATAAGCTAAGGCAAGCTGATTTTTCAAGTCTGTAAACCTATTATTTACTGGTGTTGCAGAAAGCATTAAAACCTTTGTCTTTACGCCAGCTCTGATGACCTTGTTTAGCAAAGCTGTATAACGATTGAATTTAGGCTTATCATCATCTTCTTCATCAATTTCATCTAAGGAACCACCATTCCTGAAATTATGACTTTCATCAATAACCACCAAATCATAATTACCCCAGTTAATTCTATCTAATGGCAGGCCTGTAGCGCTTGAGCCTTTTTCCCTTAATAAATCAGTATGAAAAAGCACATCATAACGTAAGCGGTCTTTAACAAGAGGATTGGTAGTAAGATTGCCTCGGAAATTTATCCAGTTATCTTTAAGCTTTTTGGGGCAAAGCACAAGAACGCTCTTATTACGGTTTTCATAATATTTAATGACTCCAAGTGCTGTAAAAGTCTTACCCAGACCAACACTATCAGCGAGAATACAGCCATTATGAGTTTCAAGTTTATTTATAACAGCAAGTGCAGCATCTTTTTGGAAATCATACATCTTATTCCAGATTTTACTGCCCTTGAAGCCTGTAGCTTCATTAGCGATGTTGTCATCAGAAATATCATCAAGAAATTCTTTAAAAATATTGTTCAGAGTCATGAAATAAATTAGCTCTGGCGGGTTTTCCTGATAAACAGAAGTAATTTTTTCAATTACTTCTTCTGTAACGTCTTTTGCAAGTTTTGGACTTTTCCAGACCTGGTCGAACATCTGTAAATACTGTTGGCTAAAAGGTGAATCAAACTTCGTAACAGCCCAGATTAAATCATTCCCTTTTGAAATGCCCAAATCAGCAGTCGAAAAGCTTTTTATAGGCATATAAACAGAAGATTCATTTTTTGATGTAATACTTATCAGACCTAGAGCAGCACCTTCTGTAATGTTAGATTTGAATGTGACTTTCTTGCGTATCCATTCAGCACATTCTTTAGCTATAGCCTTTTGAGTAAGTTGATTTCTAAGCTTAATCTCAAATTCATTACCATAAACACTTCTTTCACGACTAAGTTTAGGAATGTAAAATTCTCTTTTTTCTTTTGTAAAATTTTCTTCAACAAAAGTAGGAGAAGTAAATAAAAATCTTAATTCATCGATAGAGTTTAGTTCTTTTTTAAGTTCTTCATAAGCATAAATAGAAAAACAAGAAGCAGCAACAGACAATTTCGATTTTGGAATAATACTCTTTGATAAATCGTCTTTAACAAGCTTTATATGGTTATCAAAGATATCCATTGTTTCACTGCCTCACAAAATAAAAAATTAGCAGGTGAAAACAACGCTTAACTATGTTATTATGTACATAGAAAAGCGAAGCGTTAAAAAACTAGCTACTTTAAACCTACTATGGGTATCGCAAAGCTTTGCTTTGCAACCCCCTCAGTCACTTCGTGACAGCTCCCCCACCATTCGTTGGGGAGCATCATATGAATTAACACATCAATGTGGGCTTTAGAGAACTAGTTTATACGTATTCTGCTATTGTTTCTGGTAGCTCTGTTGACCTGCAAGTTATGCAGAGCTGCCTCGACGATTAAGTTCTTTACTCGCCTATATTTTCAAAAGCCCCGCTTAAAAAGCCGGGCTTTTGTCGTATAAGGACAATATAAATAATAAACCTTTTGAGTATTTTAAGTCAACTAAATCTCTAAAAGCTATATTTGTTTTATGAAATTCAAAGAAAAATTAAAGAAAATAATGTTAGAATTAGGCTTAACTCAAAAGGATATAGCTCTAAAAGCTAAGGTATCGCAAAATACTGTTTCTAAGTGGTTGCGACTAGACTCTTCTCCAAAACTAAAATATATTCAACCATTGGCAAAAGCATTAAATATAAGAGTTTCTGATTTAACTGGTGAAATAGAAGATTCTGAAAAATTTACCCCTACTGAAAAAAGATTCTTGTCACTTTCTCATAAGCAACAAGAATTTTTAATGGGGTTGCTAGATTATTGTGAAAAGCATTATATAAAATAAAAAATAAAAATCCCCCAGTCTACTTCTTAGACATCCCCCTTTAAAGGAGTCTAATCATTCTTAATTAAACATTATACAAGATTCGTTGTAATCTGCTAGTAACGAATCATGAGTCAAAAACAAGAAACTGTCGGTTTTTGCTTGAGAAATCAATAATCTATCAAATGGGTCATTATGTTTTGGGGCGTCGTTATTCCTTTTTAAACTTTTAATATTTAAAATATGGTTACTTCTAATCGCCAATTGTTTAAAACCTGATTTATAACAATTATCAATAAATTGTTCTTCAGTAATAGGCATTATTTCAGGTTTTACATAATGTTTTATTGCTACTTCCCATACAGATACAAGACTATAAAATATTTCATTTTCAGGATTATTTATAATTTTAATAAAATTTAAAGGAATCTTTTCATCGTCAGAAATCGCCCATAATGCAATATGAGTATCTAGCAATATTTTCATTATTGCTCTACTCCAAACATTTTTGCTATTTCATCATTGATAGTATCTATATTGTCAGGAATATGAAATTGTCCTTTTGCAATACCTAATTTAACTTTGCCCTTATTGTTTTGTTTATTTTTCAATTTATACAAAAGGAATTCAATATAATTCTCGGCATCATTTAAGCTTTCATCTGGTAACATCTTTATTTTATCAATTACAGAAGCATAAGACATATTAATAACCTTTTAATTATAAATGGGGGAAAATCCCCCCGCTTTTTTAATTTCTCACTTTATTATGGTGGAGAATCACCGCTTTTTTAATTTCTCACTTTATTATGGTGGAGAATCACCGCTTTTTTAATTTCTCACTTTATTATGGTAGAGAATTACCGCTTTCTTTTATTATATCAACATATTTAGTTTTACGCAAATCATCTGATTAAGATTCTGCAACGAGCATAAAAAAACGCTTGGGAGAACCCAAGCGTTTTTTTTATAGACTATGAATTAGATTATTCGTCTTCTTCTTCGTGCATACCAACATCTGGTTTAGTGATGAAGAGAGAATTTTCGAGTTCGTCGAGGTCTTCATTGTCTTTTTCAGTAAGAGAATTGTAGAAATCTTCTTTTGGAGCTTCGTCAACAGCTTCGACTTCAACAGGAAGATTCTTGTATTCGATATCCTTCAATACTGATAAACCAGTACCAGCAGGTATCAGCTTACCAATGATGAGGTTTTCTTTAAGACCCTTGAGGTAGTCAACCTTAGACTTGATAGCAGCCTTAGTGAGAACTCTAGTGGTTTCCTGGAATGATGCGGCTGATATGAAGCTGTCAGTTGTCAATGAAGCCTTAGTGATACCCTGAATCATCGGAGCGCCTTCCGGAGGACGCTTACCTTTTTCAACAAGAGAGTTGACTCTGTCTTCGAATCTTCTTACGTTAACAGATTCATTCTGCAAGAAGTTAGAATCACCTGGTTCGGTAATAACAACTTTGCGGAGCATCTGTCTAACAATGATTTCGATGTGCTTATCGTTGATTTCAACGCCCTGATCTTTGTAAACTCTTAAGATTTCTTCAATCATGTATTTACGAACAACTGGGAGACCAACGACTTTAACAAGTTTCTTAGAGAAGACTTTACCGTCAGAAATCTGATCTCCGGCTTCTACATATTCACCGTCATGAACGAGAATATCTACAGAACCAAGCTGGATACGAACTGGTTTTTCGATTCCAGTCTTAGGATCTTTAATAGTGATAGAGTTACCAGTCATTCTGATAACGCCGGAATCTTCAGCGATAACAGCTTCTTTCTTTGGTTTGCGAACTTCAAAGAGTTCTGCAACGCGTGGCAAACCTTGAACGATATCTGTAGTCTTTCTTGCAGAAGCACCCCACTTAGCAAGGATTTCACCCTTCTTAACCTTTGCGCCGTCTTCTATTCTGAGTTCGGCACCGTCGAGAATCTGGTGAGATTCACCTGGCTGAACGATAATGCTCTTGATTGTGCTCTTGAGCTTGCCTTCTTTAGAGAAGTCATGATCAAGAAGAACAACACCGTGATTATCAGCTTTAAGAACTGCCAAGAGCTGGCCTTCCTTAACTTCCTGACCATCTTCGACTACTAGTGCACCATGAGAAACCATTTCTTTAGTGATAGAATATTTCTTTTCATGGAGAACGCGCTGAGTAATCTTAATACCGGTTGAGCCATCTGTATCTTCAATTTGAGTATAAGTTTCAAATGGAATTGGTGTCAGAGTGAGTTCGCCGTCTTTTGTAACTGTTGGCGGGAACTTGAGACTTAAGTTAGATGGATAGCTGAATTCAACACCAGAGTAAACAAGAATCTTTTCAATGATTTCTTCACAGATAATCTTGTTGTAACCATAAATGTAGTTAACTTTACCAGCGATTTCGCTGATCATAGGACCAACTTCAGAAACAAGCTTGTCACCTGCTTTTACAACATCGCCATTGCCTACATTAATTTCAGCACCTTCTGGAACTGGGTATTGAACCTTAAGATTATCTTCACCAATAACGTTAACAGCTAATTGTTCACCCTTAACGATATGGATTTCTCTAATTGCACCACGATTTTCATCGATAATTGCAAATAATTCATCATCGATTACAGTACCAGCTTCAGCGATAACTTCTTCAGTTTCTCTATTTAAGGCTGGTCTTGCAAGAGTAGCACCCTTGAGAATGTCAGCATAATCATCAGTAATCAGGTTAACGCGAACTTCTGATTTAATCTTAGCAATTTCAACAGTACCATCTATTTCGGCCTGAATGAAGAGTTTAGAAGTAAGTTCGCCGTTTTCTTCGACGTCGCCACCGTTTGCTATGCGGCAGTTTTCCTTAGGTCTAAGAATAACACCACGTGGAACAGCGTATTCGATTTCCTGTTTTACGATAACACGTTTTCTATCAAGAGTCTTGTTAACATTACCCTTTTCAGCAATAACCTTAACAACACCAGAAATCGGAGCAATCAAAGACAAGGTCTTGTTCTGTTCATCGATAGCAGCAGCCATTTCACCCTTGAATTCATAATCTTCAAGAGCTTCTTTTGTAACTGCAATCTTAGTTCCGCCAGAAGAAAGGGCTACAGTACCATCACATTCAGAAATTACAGAGAGGAGTTTCTGATCTGGAACAACTTCATCGCCGTTCTTTACGTTAAGAATCAAGCCGCTACTCTTAAGAGTTGCGTCTTTAGCTTCTTTAACGCTCTTTGGAAGAGCATATTCAACTCTTTCGCCGTCTTTGCTATCTGTTGGGAATATGAAGATTATACCGTTTTCACTGATAACCTGTTTATTCTTAATGCGGATATTTTCAAACTTAGCAATACCATTGCTTCTTGAAATAGCAGCGTGAGACTGACCAGAAGATTCAGCAATCAGGTTGCCGGCGTGAATGATTTCACCGTCTTCAACACGAAGAACTGCACCCTGAGGAATCTTATAATCTTCAATCAAGAAGTCTTTAGTTACTGGGTCAACTTCCTGAGTAAGAACCTTAATAACAGCCTTTTCAGAAACAACCATACCGTCTTTTACTTCGATGTTATCGAAAATGATTTCACCTGAGTAACCGGTTACGATGTTATTGGGAGAATATTCTGCAACTGGTGTGCCTGGGGTAACTCTGTCTTTATCTTTGATTTTCATTTCAGAGCCCAGAGGAATAGTCAGT
>JAFXRA010000065.1 GCA_017526725.1 Candidatus Rifleibacteriota bacterium | reverse complement strand
CCCCTCAAACGTGCGTGTCTACCAGTTCCACCATCCCGGCGGGAGGACTTAAGCCGACCTAAGCCCTTTTGGTAGAAAGTATACTATCATATACTTTTTTTGGTGTCAACTTTTTTTATTTTAATTTCTAATTGAACTAAATACTTAAAACATTTTTTTAATAATATCATTTTTAATGCGTCAGTTGTGTTATATTAAATAAATAAAATCATTAGTCCTACTTTCTACGGTTCTAACCATGTTAAACAAATTCGAAAAATACCTGTATCAAACTGTATTCCCATTAAAACCACCAGAAACCATATACCATTACACAACACAAAAAGGCATATTAGGTATAATCCCGACACGAACAATGTGGGCAACACAAGCGCACTTTCTCAATGACAGAAACGAAGTTTTCCTTACATTTAAATTACTCGAAAGAGAATTGAGAAGAATGGTGGCGGAATCTAAGAACACACAGCACCGCAGCCTTCTGAATGAAATCAGACACAGCCTTTCAAATGTTGACCAAACCCATATTTGTACTGTTTCATTCTGCGAATCAGGCGACCTTTTAAGTCAGTGGAGAGGTTATGCCGCCCAAGGCAAAGGATACGCAATAGGTTTTGACTTAGCTAAATTATCCAATATAGCCAAACAGCAGAATTTTGTTGTATGGCCCTGTGTTTATAACCCTACCCTTCAATTAGAATTGGTTAAATACCTAATAGATTGCTGGATAGAAAAATTCAGTGAACAAATGCTTGATCATGGGAAAATGATTGAAGAAATAAATGCCAGTATATGTAAGCTTGCACCTATTATTAAAGACGAAAGCTTCATAGAAGAGCAGGAATGGCGCCTGGTTTCTAACGCTACAGGTTCAGAAAAAAATATGGCCTTTAGAGAAGGTGTTTTTTCTCTAATTCCATACCTTAATTTCAATTTATGTGATCAGAATTCTAAAGACTGTATAAAGAAAATAGTAGTTGGTCCTTCACCCCACTTAGACTTGGCCATGAATTCTCTTTCAATGTTTTTGAAACAAAACAGGCTTCCAAGCGTAGAAATAATCAGTTCTAGAATTCCATTCAGAAACTGGAAATAACAATGCAAGCAGACAAGCCTAATCTGATTATCAGAATACAAAATTATAACCGAGTTAGTTTAGGGGCCATTCTAGGAGCCTGCCAGGAAGACCTTTTAAATAGGTTCAATATAATAAAATGGGTAAGCAGTGAACCCGAACCAGAAAATGAGTTGGAAGCCCCGCACAGTCTGATAGTTTATTCGTTTATGCTTCCTCATATGCTTGAAGTAGGCAAAGAAATAAAACACCTCAAAGATAAATATAAAAATATCACTTCAATCTGCGGTGGTGCTCAGCCAACATCTGCTCCAGAAGCCTGTCATGAATTAGGTTTTGATTATGTTTCCGTAGGTGAGGGAGAAGAGGTCTTCCCAGAATTTCTAGAAAACTGGCTTTCAGGAAATACTACTCCAGGCATACACTATGCGCCTAAAGCTCATGTTAATCTGAATCTTTACCCCGGATTTTCTGATATCACAGAATATTTACCGCCAATAGAAATAAGCCGCGGATGCAAATACGGCTGTATGTTCTGCGGTGTTCCAAGGCTAAATAACGGCACTCTCAGACACCGTTCACTCGACAGTATTAGAAATATTGTTAAAGAATATTTCAAAAGGAAACCAAGTAGAAAAAGAATAAAGTTTTTAGCCCCAAACGCTTTTGCTTATGGTTCCGACGGCAGAAGCCCAAATTTAGAAGCATTGAAAGCTTTGCTTGAAATGTTGACTGACGCAGGTGTTCCTGAAATAAACTTGGGAAGTTTTCCTTCAGAAGTTAGACCAGATTTTGTTACAAGAGAAGTTATGGAACTGGTAACCCCATATCTGAAGAATCCTACAATTGTTATGGGTGTTCAAACCGGTTCTGATCAGATGTTAAAAAAGATGAACAGAGGTCACACCAGAGCTCAAGCCATAAACGCCATTTCACTATTAAGGGAATATGGTTTCATGCCTCATGTAGACTTCATTGTCGGAAATCCTGACGAAACCTTTGAAGAACAATTTGCTTTGGTTGATTTCATGGAAGAAATGATAGACAAATATAAAATTAAAGTTCATATGCATACTTTCACTCCCCTGCCCTCTACTCCTTGGGAACATAAGAACCAATCACCTATTCACGAAGAAGTAAAGCAAAGATTAAGGGCATTAGAAAGAACAGGCCATCTTGATGGTTGGTGGGAAAACCATATCGGATATTTCAGAACCAACCAGTCATTAGAGGAAGATGAAAAAATCAAAGAAGAAAGAAACGAAAAATTAAAATTTTTCAAAAAAATTGTTGACACCCGCAAGAGTAAGTGATAATATTTTATCACCAAAAGCGAGCAAAGCTCGAAATTGGGGTATCGTCTAATGGCAGGACAACAGTCTCTGGAACTGTCTATTGGGGTTCGAATCCCTGTACCCCAGCTCAAACCTAGCAGTAGCTAGGTTTTTTTATTTTAAAATGAAAATAGATTTTTAAATCATTTCCTTATATAATATTAATTCAATCAATTAATTCTTTTGAAAGAGAGTCTTTTTGATAGATTATGTTTATAGATTTGCTCTTATGTATAGTAGGTATAGCGGCATTGGTTTATTCTGCAGACAAACTGATTGAATCCGCTTCAAAATTTGCACTAAATCTCAAATTCAGCAAAATGGCCATAGGATTAACTATTACAGCCATTGGAACCTCATTGCCAGAATTGTTTGTCAGCCTTAACTCTTCACTTAAAGGCGACTCAGCTCTTTCGCTCGGCAATATAATCGGTTCTAACATAATGAATATTGCATTGATTCTTGGAATTTCCGCAATCATTCTTCCTATAAACAGCACAAAAGAAATAGTAAAACGCGAAATACCCTTTATGATTGCTGTAACTTCGCTATTTTGGGTATTTGCAAAAACAGATTCAAGAATAACCCCAAACGAAGGAATCATATTAATAGCTATATTCGTAATCTATAACATAGTTATTTATATGCTTAGCAAGAAAGAATCCAGACTTACAGATGAATACGTTGAAGAAACGAATAAAATTGTTTCTATAACCAATTGGGATATTAAAGAAGAAACTTCAGAAGAAAAACAAAAGAGCTCCGAAAAGTCAGAAGAACCTGCAAATTCTGATGAAAAAACAGAACAAGAGGAAGACAAAAATCCCAAACCATCAAACAATACATTGATGAATATTTTGTGGATTATTGGCGGAATAGCAGGATTAGTAATAGGCTCTGAACTGCTAGTCAAAAGCGCAATCAAAATTGCTTCAGCGGCAGGAATAAGCACAGAAATAATAGGTTTGACTCTGGTAGCCATTGGAACTTCAATACCTGAACTGGCAACATCAATAATAGCTTCCAAAAAAGGCGAATCAGAAATATCTGTAGGAAATGTCTTGGGTTCCAACATTTTTAATATCACTGTTGTAGTCGGAATTATCGCAATAATACCTCTTTTTTATCAAGACCCGACCCTAAATTTAAACTTAAATGTTTCTGAACAGATGCTGAATATAAACATACCAATAATACTGGTTTTTTCAGTAGTATTATTACCAATAATGCTGACCGACATGATGATTTCAAGAAAAGAAGGAGCCTTTTTCCTTATAATATACATATGCTACACAATAATGCTCCTGCAAAGCGCCTTTAAACCATCAGAAACCAGTGAACAAAGTTCAGCCCCAGTTGTTCAGGAAGAAACAACAGCCGCACCTGCTGCTTCCGCACCGATTCAGCTTCCTTCAAAATAATACATCTTTAATTAATAAAGAATAATAAAACTTGAAGATGAAGCCAATATCAGTTAACATTAATTAAGTTATTAAAGGGGACTAATATCAATGGATGCATCTACTATTATTTTTACAGTCATAGTTTTATTGCTACTTTTTTGTGCGGTAGTTTTCTTTTATGCACTTAGCCTGGTTCCATTTGGAATTTATTTTCAGTGCAAAACTTCGGGTGTCCCTATTTCCATGTTCCAACTGGCAATGATGAATGTTAGAAAAGTTCCTGTTGGTCATCTTATAGAAACCTATATCAGAGCAAGAAAAGCAAATATACATGTTGAGCTCTCACGTCTTGAAGTGCATTATCTTTCAAATGGAAATATAGGAAATGTAATAGATGCAATCATAAGTGCCAGCCGTTCAAATTTAAGCTTAGATTTCGAACAGGCTGCAGCAATAGACTTAGCTGGTCGTGATGTTAGCCAAGCAGTTAGAATGTGCGTTCAGCCGAGAGTTCTTAAAGCTCCTGAAATTCAGGCTGTTGCCAAAGACGGTGTAGAACTCAAAGTAAAGGTCAATATTACTGTTAGAGCTAATCTTAAAACCATGATCGGTGGTGCTGGTGAAGATACTATTCTCGCAAGAGTTGGTGAAGGTATCGTTTCAGCCATAGGTTCTTGTGAAAAACATTCAGTGGTATTAAATAGCCCTGATTTAATAACTAAACATGTTATGGGTTGCGGTCTTGATGCAGGTACAGCCTTTGAAATCGTTTCATTGGATATTGCAGACATAGACGTTGGTAGAAATATCGGTGCTTTCCTGAAAAATGCCCAGGCTATCGCAGATAAACAAGTGGCAGAAGCAAGAGCAGAAGGCAGAAGAGCTATAGCAGAAGCCTTAACTCAGGAAAACAAAGCTGCAGAACAAGAAGCTAAGGCTAAGCTGGTTGAATCCGAAATGAGAGTTCCATTAGCTCTTGCAGAAACATTTAGAAAAGGCAAACTGATAGTAAAAAGGAATCAAAACAGGAAAAGAAATACAGCCGTAATGCCTGATACTTCAAGCCGTATAGGCCTAAGCTTTGGTGATGACGACTAAGATTCAAGAACCGACTCTTGAACAGCTTGAGTTCATGAATCGGCAGCACCGCAAAGATTTAAGACTGTTAAGTCACATGTCAGATGCACAATTTCGCGTCTTCAGAAAAAACATATCAATAGGTGTTTTCGAAGACATGAGCAAGGCAGAAGCATATGAAATACTTATGTCTATGCTGGCCTTGAATCAGCATCTCATAGAAGTTGCCAAAGCAAAACAAAAGGATAAAAATTGAGAATCATATCAAACCTAAAAGTCTTGATATCAATATCTTTCTTAGTTTTTATCCTTTTATTATTCCCCCAAAAAACAAACGCCAGACATTACAGTCCTCCTGTCAGAATCATTGCCAGAGCAGATGTTTTAAGACTTAGTTACAGCCGCTACAGCATTGTTGAATTTTTAGATGTTTATAATGATGATTTTGTAAATCCTTTAGTAATAGAAGCTATTACCGCAGATTCCTGGCATATTCACAGAAAATTCATAACAGACGAAGACTGGCTTGAAGACAGAGGTCCTATTGTAATTCAACCTGGCAAATCACTTAGAGTTGCAGAACGGAAAAGAGTAGTAGCGGGCGGCAGTCAAAACCATAACTGGTGGTATAAGTGGACAAGATTTAAAGTTAAAACCACAAATTGGGGCGATCTTTATTCCAATATGGTCTCTTCTCCTTTCCAACCAGATGAAATAGTAGAAATATTAATTAAAGAAGACTTAGTAGATCCGACAACCCAGCCGCAATACTTAAGTCCTCAACAAAGAAAAGAAAATAATCATTATCGTTAATATAAAAATTTTGTTTACCCATTGAAAAATTATACTTCTCTAGGATAAAATGTTGCATACACAATAGAGGAGTAACTTTAATGTCAAAAACTTTTGAAGTTTTAACAAAATGCCCTGATTTTATAGAAAACAATAATTATTTTCACCCACAAGATTATAGAAATGTAGATTCACCAGAAGACGGTTTTAAGCTTCCTGGCATTATAGATACCCATTGTCATGGCGGGTTTGGTTGGGATTTTTCTTTTGGCAACAGTGAAAAAATCAATGAAATGTTGGATAAAATGCTTTTAACTGGTCTAACTGGAGTTATGGCAACTATAATTACCAGTACAGAAGAACAAACTTTAAAAGCAATAAAAGACATAGTTAAAGTTATTAAAACAAGAGAAGCCCTGCCGATAGTCCATGGAATATATCTGGAAGGTCCTTTTTTATCAAAAGAAAAATGCGGTTCCCATCAAACTGCACTATTAAAAGACCCATCAATTGATCTTTTGAAAAAATATCAGGAAGCAGCAGAAGGATTAGTAAAAGTAGTTACTGTTGCTCCCGAACTTCCTGGTGCTATACAATTCATAAAAGAAGCAGTTCAAATGGGAATAACAGTTGCTCTAGGCCATTCCAATGCAGACTATAAGACAACTGCCAAAGCAGTTGAAGCCGGTGCAACCATTGTTACCCACCTTTTCAATGCTATGCCTCAATTACATCACAGAGATCCCAATATGTTAACCTATATCCTATCTCATAGAGACTTAGCTATTGAATTGATTGCCGATTGTGAACATGTATGTCCTGAAATGCTTTCATTCATATTCAGTTTTTATGAAGCATCTCAAATCATTCTAATCTCTGACTCTATGGCAACCACAGGCTTAGAAGACGGCGAATATGATTTTTACAACACAAAAATAGTAAAAAAAGGCACTAGATGCAATCTTAAAACTGGCGGATTCTTTGGCGGCGCAACAACACTTCCGCAAAGTTTGAAAATAATGTCTGACAAAACCTATATGTCATGGGGTCTCTTAGGGACAAGCGCTTGGCGTACTCCTATAAACCATCATCATTTAAAATCCAGAGAAACAGAAGTTTTCTTTGATTCAAAGATGAACTGGCTCTGTTCTTCTCTAGACAAAAAGCACTGGTTCTACAAGAAAGCTTAATATTCAAATAACTTCAACAATAAATCGCGAGCTTAATAATATTTCAGCTCGCGATATTATTTTTAGCCCTTTGATATACTTTCCTTGATGAATAAACAGATTTATTTTATTATACTTTCCAGATATCATATTTATTAGGTTATTGTTAAAAAGGATAACAGACAAAATGACCACGACATGGGGTCTTATATTATATTTTCACGAAGTTGTTGCGATTATTTTTACTGCTTTAATTTTGCCAAATTTTAGCACTAAACATAAAACAAAAACACAAATAGAAAATAATCAAAAGTATGCTAAGGAGTTTTTTAAAAATTTTCCTATTTTGACCGCAACGATAATTATTGTCCATTTTATCATTGCATTTTATTGGCTTTATATAAACAATCAGTTAGCTAAAAATTGCTTAGTTTTATATTGCGATAATATTGGGTTAAAAACAATTCTCTACATAGCCATTTATTCAATAATTATATTTTTATTTTTATACAATTTATTAATACGAAAAGAATATAATTCCTCAAGTCTTGAAGTAAGAAATAAAGAACCGACCCTAAAACACAGCATAATTATATTTATCTATACAATTTCCATTAGTTTAGGAATGACATCAGTTCATTTTGTAAATTATTATTTTGATAATCAAAAAGCTGAAGAAAGTATAGTTACAGTAACCAAAAATCATTTTTATACAACCAAAAAAGGTAAAAGCGGGACTACCGTCTATCATTATGAAGTTTATTTTCAGCCAAATGTAAAAGACATAAAAATGATTGATGTTTCACATTCTTTAATGAATCTGGTCCAACAAGGCAATAAACTCAAAATTGCTTACAGTGATGGCCGCTATGGTATTCCTTATTTAACATATAAAATATATCTCAAATAAGAAACTATTGCCGATAAACTTCCATATTCATCTGGTCTTCACTTTTAGCAACAATGGATGTGACCACCACATCACCAAGACAATTGCTCATGCAGCGGAACATGCCTATGAGGGGATCGATGCCCATTACCAGACCGATGGCTTCCACGGGGACGTTCATCTGCGTAAGCAATACTGAAAGACAGATAAGACCCGAACCAGGAATGCCTGGTGCCCCCATCGAAAGCACGACAATGGATACAATCATAGACAAAAGTATGCCTTCGCCAACAGGAACACCGTAAATATTGGCCAATGTCAGTGCGAATACCGCTAGATGGATACAAGTTCCATCCATGTTGAGAGTCGCTCCAAGAGGAATCGACAGAGCAAACACTTTGTCAGAAATGCCTAGCTTCTTTTCACACGCATCCATGTTGATTGGTATAGAGGCGTTACTTGAAGCCATAGAGAACACCTGCAACATCACAGGGGCGTATTTCTTCAAAAAATACAGAGGATTCAATCTTGCCAGCACTAGCATCATCAGGCAATATACTGCCATCATGCAGACAAGTCCAAATAGGAAAGTTCCCAACATACCCAACAAGGTGAGCATAGATCTGGTGCCCATCACCAGAATCATTGAAGCGATGGAACAGAACACAGCAATTGGCATGACCTTGATAAAAAGGGTCGTTATCTTTAAAAACAAATCGTTGCATGCTTGGAAGAAGCCTGTCAACATTGCGGAGTATTTACCAATTAATCCTGTTGCAATACCGCAGATAACCGCTAGGAAAATCAGTTGGAGCATATTTGACTCTAGAAAAGGACTAAGAAAGTTGGACGGAACAATACCTACTATGGTATCCTTAATGGAGATGTTCATCGATTTGGATGTTATGGAAGAGGCATCTTGTGCTAGTCCCGTCATATTTGTGCTCCCAGGTTGAAATAGGTAGTATGTGCCGATGCCAACGCCAACAGCAATCAACGTCGTACAAAAATACAGAGACAAAATTTTTAAACCAATTCGACCAAGAACTGAAAGATCGGAAAACCTCACGATACAGGATACTATTGAGAAAAAGACGACTGGTGCGGCTGCCATCTTGAGAGCATTCAGATACATCGTCTTAATAGGCGACAGTAGATTGATATTCAATAAGGAGTTAAAAGAGGCAGGAGCTGCTGCAGATAGAATTAACCCAACCAGAATAGCCACAAGCATCGCCCCTAGCGTCTGAAAGAGAAAGGCATGCTTGGATTTCACCAACGTCACTTGAACATAATTGACACCGTCCTTGTGCTGGTATTTCAGGTCGTCCGTCAAACATCGAAGCATGATGTTTCGTATCGCATCTTGCTTTCTGATGTCTTTCTCGCCGTTTTTCGGCAATTTGGCAGACATCATATTCTCTGTCAGAGGAAACTGTTCGCCTTTTATGGAAAACTCTATCGTGACTGTGCCAAGCAACGAATGAAGGCAAATGTTTATGTCATCACCCTTGCGGTGATCTATCAGGCTGCCAAGTGCTTCTTCTACAACAAGCAAAGCTTTGATTCGTGCTTTGTTCTCAATCTTGCAATCGTCAAGGAACTCTTTGATGAATTCCATTGCCTTTCCAAAACCTGAATTGTCCGTATTAAACGTCTCAGACCTTATCATGTGATTACCTTCTTGTATAAATACTTCGTAACTGCTTAGTTGAACGTCAGTGGATATGGTTTGTGCTAAACCGCCCCTATATTTACTTTGAGGCATTTTAGTGACAGATTAAACTATAGTCAATAAAAAAGATAGGAATTAAGAAACCAGTTTAATCAATATTCGAATAGTTCGCGCCTACCCATTGTCATAACCGTATAACTCTTAGAGATAAGAGAGCAGAGCTTAGAGATAAGGGGAATGTTTTAGCAAACGCAAGTAACTAATTAAACCATCTATTACAAGCAATCGATGATTGAGTTCAATACTTTAAATCCCCCTTTATCACTGCCGCCAAGGATGGCGGCGTGCAAGCGAGCGACAGGAGGTCAGCAAGTCGTAAAGCTGGATTTGGCGAAGCCAAAGACTGAAGGGGCTGATTGCGTAGCAATCGGTGACTGGGGGATTTTCGAGAAGACTTATGCCAAGCTACGCTTGGCGTAGTTATTGTAGCTGGTAATCATTGTAGTTATTGTTAAAACGAAGGCTAGTAAGATAATGATTATTAGCAATATTCGTTATTTTTCAAACTATCTAATAACAATAAAAACGCTTCTCTTTTAAGAGAAGCGATTAGAAGTCCGAAGACTTGAAGCGAACCT